>NC_015977.1:3400000-3592125 GCF_000225345.1 Roseburia hominis A2-183 | reverse complement strand
GTAAACGCTCCAATTTCTTATCATACTAAAAAAAATCCTACACCCTCTATCCTACACCATTTTAGTGCTTTAATCAATGTTTAATTTGCTTTGGAGTGCTATGGCGTAGGGGAACACTTTAAAAGAAAAAAAACGCTATTTGGGCAAAATACGGTGTCTATGAGGGAAAAAAAGTGATGTCATGTTATAGACCGCCAAAAATCAGCGTTTGTGATGCTTATTCACAACTTGTCCGTGTATTATCCATGTTTTATCCACAAGTTATCCACATTTCGGGGATAACTTATGTCAACGGCGTATTTAAGGGATTTCCGGGATCCTTAATTTTACTTTTTTTTTGTGGAATGGTTGTGGAAAGCAATTTTACAAGATATAGTTGGCATGAGTTTCTTCCTTATATATATAGTGGTTATTTTTTTCCACAAAGAGCAGATTGTGGAAATGTAGATGAATTCTGCCGGCCGGGATTATTATTTTATGCTTGACTTGGAGACTTTTTCTGATATAATTGAGAATGATGTTTTGTAACGTAGAGGAGGTGAATGCGATATGAAGATGACATTCCAACCAAAAAAGAGACAGAGAGCGAAAGTTCACGGTTTCAGAAGCAGAATGAGCACAGCAGGCGGAAGAAAAGTATTGGCTGCAAGAAGATTAAAAGGTAGAAAGAAATTGTCAGCTTAGGCCACATCTTATGTGGTCTTTTCTTCTATAAAGGACATGCATACAGAATGAAATATTCCGAGTCATTGAAGAAAACCAAAGATTTCCAGAACGTATACCGCAGGGGAAAGTCATATGCGAACCGGTACCTTGTGATGTACGTTCTTTCAAATCAGACAGAAGGAAATCGTTTAGGGATTTCCGTGAGTAAAAAAGTTGGAAACAGTGTTATCAGACATCATCTGACCCGGCTGATCCGGGAAAGCTACAGACTGCATGAAGACATGTTCAATAGTGGTTTGGACATTGTAGTCGTCGCAAGAAGCACAGCGAAGGACATCTCGTATCATGAAGTGGAGAGTGCGCTGCTGCATCTTGGGGGTCTTCACAAGATCATTAGTAAAGAAAAGAAGATGGAATCATTTTGAAAAAAATTTTGATCGCTTTGATAAAATTTTATAGAAAATATCTTTCTCCGATGAAAACGACCAAGTGTCCGTATTGTCCAACCTGTTCGTTGTACGGGCTGGAAGCTGTCGAAAAATACGGAGCCATCAAGGGCGGCACGCTGGCTTTATGGAGAATTATAAGATGCAATCCTTTTTCAAAAGGTGGATATGATCCGGTTCCATAGTGGAGGTATTTTAAGTGTCAGAAATGTTATTAACAGCGTATGACGGTGCGATTCTCGGACCAATCGCAAAATTACTTGGATGGGTAATGAATGGAGTCTACTATCTGATGGATCAGATTGGAATTGGTAATGTAGGTCTTTCCATCATTATATTTACGATTATTATTTATCTTCTTCTGTTCCCGCTTACTTATAAGCAGCAGAAGTTCTCAAAGCTGTCACAGAAGATGCAGCCGGAGCTGAATGCGATTAATAAAAAGTATCAGGGAAAAAAGGATCAGGCATCCATGATGGCAATGCAGCAGGAGACACAGGCTGTCTATGAGAAGTACGGTGTTTCCATGATGGGAAGCTGCGTACAGATGCTGATTCAGATGCCGCTTCTGTTTGCTTTGTATCGTGTATTCATGAACGTTCCTGCCTATGTAAGCGGTATTAAGAATTTGTTCACACAGCCGCTTGGCGGCAATGCAACATCCCTGGTAGACGGCATCATGGCGACAGAGGGATATCAGGATACCATGACCAATCTGGTGTCTACACTTAAGATCACGACACAGCCGGTAGCTAATTTTACTGTTTCGGATCCGACCGCGATTGCCAACTCGATCGTGGATGTTACTTATAAGATGAACTCCAGCGGATGGGATGCGTTAAAGGATGCATTCCCGGCTCTCTCCAGTGAGATTTCATCCACCTATGAGACGGTGTCCCATGTAAATAATTTCTTTGGAATGAATATTTCAGATACACCGCTTCATGTGATTACATCAAGTTTTTCCGCAGGTGCTTACCTTATGGTAATTGCAGCCTTGCTGGTTCCGATTATTTCTTATCTGACGCAGGTATTGAACATCAAGTTAATGCCGCAGGCGACTGCAAGTGGCAATGACCAGAGCGATGCGATGGCACAGCAGATGAAGATGATGAACCGTATGATGCCGTTATTCTCACTGGTTATGTGTTTTACCGTTCCGGTCGGTCTTGGTATCTACTGGATTGCCGGTGCTGTTGTCCGTGTTGTACAGCAGTATTTCCTGAACAAGCATTTCGAGAAGATGAATCTTGAAGATATTATCAAGAAGAATCAGGAAAAGGCGAAGAAAAAGCGCGAGAAGATGGGAATCGCCGAGAACCAGATTTCCAATGCTGCAAAAATGAATACCAGACAGATGGTAGATGCGAATAAGAAGCAGTTGAGCAGTGCGGAGAAAGAGCTTGAGATCGAGAAGGCGAACGCAGCGAAGTCGAAGGCAAAAGCCGGAAGCATGAGCGCGAAAGCAAATATGGTACGTGAGTTTAACGAGCGCAACAACAGAAAGTAAGTTTCGGGGTGGAGTAAGTTAGAAAGGGTATGGTGATGAAAATGGATTATATTGAGATTTCAGCAAAGACAGTTGATGACGCAATCACAGAAGCCATCATCAAGCTGGGGACAACCCATGACAAGATCGAATATGAAGTAATCGAAAAGGGAAGCGCAGGTTTCCTTGGAATCAACAGAAAGGACGCTGTGATCCGCGCCCGCAGGAAGAATGATACGAATGATAATATCCGTGATTTCCTTGAGAGCGTATTTAAGGCAATGGGACTTACCGTCACGATCCAGATCGAGAAGGAAGAGGACAGCAATGTCGTGAACGTTGACTTAAAGGGAGACGATATGGGTGTTCTGATAGGTAAGAGAGGACAGACGCTGGATGCTCTTCAGTACCTGACCAACCTTGCAGTGAACAAGAATTCCGAGGAGTATGTGAAGGTCAAGATCGATACGGAGGATTACCGGAAGAGAAGAAGAGAGACGCTTGAGAATCTTGCTAAGAACATTGCTTACAAGGTGAAGAGAACGAAGCGCCCGGTTTCTTTAGAGCCGATGAATCCGTTTGAGAGAAGAGTCATTCATTCGACTTTACAGAATGATAAGTTTGTGACAACGCACAGTGAGGGTGAAGAGCCTTACAGACATGTGGTTGTTACCCTGAAGAAATAGAGTACAAAATGGGGGTGTCGTCCGACATCCCCATTCTTTCATTAAAGGAGATTTATGAAAACAGATACTATTGCTGCGATTGCGACTGCCATGGCAGGATCGGGAATCGGAATTGTCAGAATCAGCGGGGAAGAAGCGGTTTCCATTACAGATCAGATTTTTCATATGCCGGGCGGTAAGAAGCTTTCGGATATGGAGACACACACGATTCATTACGGACATATCCGGGATGGAGAGGAAGTCATTGATGAGGTGATGGTTTTACTGATGCGCGGACCGCGGAGTTACACCAGGGAAGATACGGTTGAGATTGACTGCCACGGCGGTGTTTATGTGATGAAGCGCATTTTGGAGACAGTCATCAAATATGGGGCGCGTCCTGCAGAGCCGGGAGAATTCACGAAGCGTGCATTTTTGAACGGACGTATTGATTTGTCCCAGGCGGAATCTGTGATGGATGTGATTTCGGCGAAGAATGAATTTGCCTTAAAGAGTTCCATGAAACAGTTATCCGGCGCTGTCTCAGATGCAGTCAAAGAGATTCGGGGAGAGATTCTCCACGAGATAGCATTTATTGAATCGGCGCTTGATGATCCGGAGCATATCAGCCTGGATGGTTACGGGGAGAGACTGGAGCTTACCATAGAGGGTGCAGTGGACAGAATTGAGAAGCTGTTGGCTTCCAGTGATAACGGCCGCATCTTAAAAGAGGGAATTTCTACCGTCATTGTGGGAAAACCAAATGCCGGAAAATCGTCACTTCTTAACACTCTATTGGGCGAGGAGCGGGCAATCGTTACAGAAATTGCCGGTACTACAAGGGATGTGCTTGAAGAGCAGATTAACCTGAATGGAATTGTGCTCAATATCATAGACACTGCAGGGATTCGTGATACGGATGACATTGTGGAAAAAATCGGAGTCGACAAGGCGCGGAAGTATGTGAAGGATGCAGATCTGATTCTGTATGTAGTAGATGCCTCCACGAATCTGGATGAGAACGACGGGGAGATCATGGAGCTGCTTCACGGAAGACGCACGATCATACTTTTGAACAAATCGGACTTAACGCCGTTGACAACAGCGGAGGATATTCGTGCACATGTGGATAAAGACTGTCCGGTTATTTCTATTTCGGCGAGAGAGCAGAAGGGAATCGATGTCTTTACCGAGCAGATCCGGGAAATGTTTTTCCGGGGAGAAGTTACCTTTAATGATGAAGTCTATATTACGAATATTCGTCATAAAACCGCTTTACAGGAGGCACTTTCTAGTTTACATTTAGTAGAGCAGAGTATCGCGGATGGAATGCCGGAGGACTTTTACTCGATTGATCTGATGAACGCGTATGAGGTGCTGGGAACTATCATCGGGGAAGCGGTGGAAGATGATCTGGTCAATGAGATATTCAGTAAGTTTTGTCTGGGAAAATAGTTGGCCTAAATATTTAAGAAACCATTGGACAGCTATTATTGGAAGTATGCAACCATAGGATAAGGAGGAAGCAGCGATGATTCGACATATCTGTATGTTTAAGCTGAAGGATGAGGATAAGGAAGCAAATTTGAAGGAGGCACTGCGCCGTTTGGAGGAGATGAGAGAGATTCCTCTGATTGCAACGTTTGAGGTTGTGACGAATGCGGCTGCTGCTCCGGACAGCAATTATGATCTTTCACTTATTTTTGATTTTAAGAATATGGATGATCTGAATGCATATCAGAAGCATCCGATGCATGTGGAGTTTGGTAAGTTTATTACAGCAATCAGAGAGAGCAGGGCTTGTATTGATTATGAATTCTAAGAATCTTTTGGAAGAAACGTATGATGTGGCAGTTGTGGGAGCGGGACATGCGGGATGCGAGGCGGCGCTTGCCTGTGCGAGACTGGGACTTGAGACAATTATTTTTACTGTGAGTGTAGACAGTATCGCCTTGATGCCGTGTAATCCGAATATTGGTGGAAGTTCCAAGGGGCATCTGGTTCGTGAGATCGATGCGCTTGGCGGCCAGATGGGTATCAATATTGATAAGACGTTTATTCAGTCGAAAATGCTGAACAAATCCAAGGGACCTGCGGTTCATTCATTGCGGGCACAGGCGGATAAGGCAAATTACAGCATGGAGATGCGGAATACATTACAGAATACGGAGCATCTGACGATCCGCCAGGCGGAGGTTGCCGAGATTCTCACAAAAGAGGGCGATCGTGAGCAGATTACCGGTGTGAAGACAGTTTCGGGTGCAACGTATCACTGTAAGGCGGTTGTACTGTGTACGGGAACCTATCTTCGCGCACGTTGTCTGACCGGCGAGATGATTACCTATACCGGACCAAACGGTTTGATGGCTGCAAATCATCTGACCGACTCGTTACTGGCACATGGAGTAGAAATATTCCGCTTTAAGACCGGTACTCCGGCAAGAATTGACAAACGTTCGATTGATTTTTCCAAGATGGAAGAGCAGAAGGGAGACGAAAAAGTCGTTCCGTTTTCTTTCGTGACGAATCCCGAGGATGTGCAGATCGACCAGGTGTCCTGCTGGCTGACTTACACAAATGAGAAAACGCATGAGATTATCCGCAATAATCTGGACCGGTCTCCGATCTATGCGGGAATCATAGAGGGAACCGGACCGCGTTACTGTCCGTCCATTGAGGATAAGGTGGTAAAGTTTGCGGATAAGGACAGGCATCAGATTTTCATTGAGCCGGAAGGACTTCACACGAATGAGATGTATGTCGGAGGAATGTCCTCATCACTTCCGGAGGATGTGCAGCATGAGATGTACCGCACCCTGCCGGGACTGGAGCATGTGAAAATTGTCCGGAATGCCTATGCGATCGAATATGATTGTATTAATCCGAACCAGCTGTATGCATCCCTTGAATTTAAGAAGATCCGGGGACTTTTTTCCGGAGGACAGTTCAACGGCAGCAGCGGTTATGAGGAGGCAGCCTGTCAGGGACTCATTGCCGGTATCAATGCGGCGATGGAGATTCTCGGAAGAGAGCCGCTGGTGCTGGACCGGTCGGAGGCTTATATCGGAGTTCTGATTGATGATCTCGTGACGAAGGAGAATCATGAACCATATCGTATGATGACTTCGCGTGCGGAATACCGTCTGTTGCTTCGACAGGATAATGCGGATCTGCGTCTCACGAAAAAAGGATATGAGATTGGTCTGATCTCAAAAGAGCGGTACGACTGGGTCTGTAAAAAAGAACAGATGATCAAAGAGGAGATTGACCGTGTTGCGAAGGTTCATGTAGGTGCGAACAAAGAAGTGCAGGCTCTTCTGGAGAGTTACGGGAGCATACCGTTAAATACCGGTGTGACGTTAACAGAACTGATCCGCAGACCGGAGCTTGATTATAATAAGCTGGCGCCGATTGATCACGAGAGACCGGTGCTTCCGGAAGAAGTGAGAGAACAGGTCAATATTCTGATTAAGTATGACGGGTATATTTCCAGGCAGATCAAGCAGGTGGAAAGCTTTAAGAAGCTGGAGAAGAAAAAGATACCGGAAGGATTCGATTATGATGAGGTTCCGAGTCTGCGCATTGAGGCGCGGCAGAAGTTAAAGCTGTACAGTCCGACGTCAATCGGTCAGGCGTCGCGTATCTCCGGTGTATCGCCGGCGGATGTTTCTGTATTGCTGGTGTACATGGAACAGATGAATCATCATGGGGAACATCATTCATAGGAGTATCATTCATAAAAAGAAAAACAGCGCAGAAATGGAGATTTGTGTTTTGCACAAACTTGATATGCGCTTAAAAACAGTGCAGGAATGGAGAGGTGGTTTATGGCGTATAATCTTGAAAAGTTCAAAAAAGGCCTGGATGATTTGCAGATCCATCTGGACGAAAAACAGATGGGACAATTTCTAACCTATTATGAACTTCTGGTAGAAACGAATAAAGTTATGAACCTGACCGCTATCACAGAGTTTGACGAAGTAATTGAGAAGCATTTTCTTGACAGCCTTTCGTTGTGTCGTGTGAAGGATTTAAGAAGTATCGAAGATCGGCCGGAGACATATCGGATTCTGGATCTTGGGACGGGGGCAGGTTTTCCGGGAATTCCTTTAAAGATTGCTTTTCCGAAACTTCAGATTGTATTGGCAGATTCACTGAATAAGAGAATCCGTTTCTTACAGGAGGTCATTGATACACTCGGATTGGAAGATGTGACTGCTGTTCATGGAAGAGCAGAGGAGATGGGCAGAAATACATTATATCGGGAACAGTTTGACCTATGCGTGTCCCGTGCCGTGGCAAATTTATCCTCTCTCAGCGAGTATTGTCTTCCGTTTGTGAAGATGGGAGGAGCATTTATTTCCTATAAATCAGGAGAGGTGGATGAGGAAGCCGCACAGGCAAAGAGAGCCATTTATCTTTTGGGCGGTGAAGTGAAGGATATTTACAAATTTGATCTGTTTGATCAGAAGCGTTCGTTTGTTGTGATTGAGAAAGAGCGGAAGACGCCGAAAGCTTATCCAAGAAAAGCCGGCACACCGACAAAAGAACCGCTGCAGTAACAAAAAAGAGAGATAATGCGATGGATCCTTGATCCGGTCGTGTCATCTCTCTTTTGATTTTATGAAGTATTTGATTGTATAAGGTATGACGTTACATTAGTGATCTTCATGTAAAAACATCCGCATGATGTTCAGAAGCTTATCCGGTACTTCAAGCTGCGGGGTTAGACCTGCATTTGAAATATAGGCGGTTTCGACAGCCGCGTTTTTGTGTGCATAAGAATCTGCAATGGCAACTGCATCTGTCATGGAACGGCTTTCAATAATATACAGTGGAACGGTAAGCTTTTTCACGGCATGTCCGATTGCATTGTCGGTGTAATGTCCCTCGATGCTTGCCATCAGATATTTTCCGTGGCTCTTTCCCATGTGCGATGCCTCATAGTAGGCATCGAGCATTTTACTGGATACGAGCTGCGGTCTGCTGAAGTATGTTTTCTGCAGTGTCCGTCGGATATTGGATTCGTGTGTCCGGACATTGTAGAGGAATGTTCCTATGATCGGCAGCTCCAGCAGTGTCTTTTTGACAGAGGAATACTTGTCCGGTGTGCGGTCAAAGCTGCTCATCGCAGGCGGATTGATCGCAGTGATGCTTGCGAGAAGATTCGGATTCATATTCTGGGCAAGTACCGCAAACGAAATAGAATTGCCTGTTGTCACGACATCCGGGCGTTCCCCGATCACATCATGAATAAAATCTGTGAGAAGCTGTACATACAGGTAATTGGTATAAGTCAGATAAGGCTTGTCCGAGCGGCCGCATCCCAACAGATCTATGGTATATACTGTATAGTGCTTCTCAAGCTTTTTCACAAGTCTGCACCACTCATAAGAAGAAGAGATCGGATTTAATTCGTGAATGAGAAGGAGCGGAGAACCGGAACCGCGCTTGGTATAAAAAATACTGCCGTTCTTCCAGTGATAGTAGCTGCCGCTTTCCGTCTTTAAAATATTTTTCATCTCTGCTGTCATATCGATGAAGCGGTTCACAAGATGAATCGTGCCTGCAGCAAGAGCAGTCAGCAGAAAGAAATGTCTGATATTCTTTTTCATGCTATTGTTCATAGAACCTCCCGTAATCTTTGCAAAACGTTTCCTATTACTTATATTATAGCCGCTTTCCATAACTTATACAAATTAAAAATTCTGAAAATATAAATTTTTGCTTTTCATTGAATTACGTTTGGTATAAAATAATACTGGTAATTTGGTTTTTAATATCAAACATATGTTCGGTGGCAAAATGGTAGAAGAATATATTCAGAAAATTTATGAGGAACTTTTAAAAGAGGAGCAGAACAGTGCGAAGCGGATTTCTGATTTACAGATTCATTTGAAAGAGACGCAGGCAATGATCCATTTGCTTGAGGAGACGAATGATCCTAATTATGAGTCGTTTACTCCAAGAAAAGTAAATTCCAGGAATAAGCAGAAAATCGATGAATTGCATGCAGAGATGAAAGAACTCGAGGAAGCAATTCAGCAGGAGACAGACTACCATACGCAGCAGATGGAAAGAGTGGAAGAAGCGGCGAAGGTATTGCGGCAGGCGGAAGCAGATGTTGCATACAGGTGTGACAGAAATACACTTGAGGAAGAAAGGTATCATACGTCTCTCCTTGAAACGCAGGAGAATGAGAGACAGCGTATTTCACGCGAACTTCATGACAGTACCGTTCAGAATCTTACGGCAATGGTTCACATGGCAGAACTGTGCAGTAAACTGGTGGATATGGATCCGATCCGGTGTAAGCTGGAACTCAGTAAGATGATCAAGAATCTCAGGGAGATCATCGATGATACCAGAAAGATGATTTATAACCTGCGCCCTATGTCTTTTGATGATATTGGTCTGGATATTACAATCGAGAGAACTTTGGACAAGCTGGAAGCAACCGGCACGAAGAAGATTCATTTTGTAGTGGAAGGAACTCCTTATCAATTAAAACCGATTATCGGGATAACGTTACTTAGAATTATTCAGGAGGCATGCAGCAATGCGATCTGTCATGCAAACCCGACTCTGATACATGTTCTGTTAAGATATGAGCAAGGGGCTATCACGGTAATAGTCGAGGATGATGGAACAGGATTTGATGTTCATATTCTGGATGATCGTCCAAGGGATGATAATTCTGGGTTTGGAATGTCTATGATGAAAGAACGAGTATATTTATTATCCGGTTCGATACAGATTGACTCTAAGATCGGTGTTGGAACAAAAATTATAGTGAAAGTACCTATTAGTAACAAGGAGGAGTTTTAAATGGCAGTAAAAGTAATGATTACAGATGATCATTCATTGATTCGTGAAGGATTAAAGCAGCTGTTGGAACTGGAAGGAGACTTTCAGGTAATTGCAGAGGCGTGTGATGGTATTGAGTGCATGGAAAAATTAAAAGATCAGATACCGGATGTTTTGTTGCTGGATATCAATATGCCGCGCATGAATGGACTTGAAGTTTTGCAGAAGATTAAAGATGAAAAAATAGATGTCAAGATTCTTGTTCTTACCGTACATAATGAAGTAGAGTATTTATTGAAAGCAGTGGACATCGGAATCAATGGTTATCTGTTGAAAGACTCCGAGTCTTCTGAATTGAAAAAAGCAATCTTATCTGTTGTTGATGGAGAAGATTACATACAGCCGAGTCTGATTCCTGTATTGAATGCAAAAATGATTGACCGGGATATGGACAGTGAGAAGATTGAAAAACTGACGAAGAGAGAACTCGAAGTGTTGAAACTTCTTGCGGTTGGAATGTACAATAAGGGAGTAGCTGATGAATTGCACATCAGTGAACGTACTGTGAAGAATCATGTATCAAGTATTTTTAAAAAGATTGATGTTTCTGATCGTACGCAGGCAGCGGTATTTGCTATTCGGAATAATTTGATTTCTATTCATTAGTATTAGAGAGTATAAAGATTGAGTGTTTCGGAATCATCCGGTACACTCAATTATTTTATAGAAAATAATGTTTATTACTACATAAAAATATTTTAAAACGCGTATTATTGGACAAATCATCACAATGTTTCACGTGAAACATTATATAAATGAAATGTTTCACACATGTTTTCTACAAGATTTTGTATTTATAAAAAAACAGAAATACAACAGTTTGAAATCACTGTGAAAATGTTTCACGTGAAACATTTCATACGAACTTTCCTATAGAAAAGAATATGTAAAAGTGTTATAATGAACTCTGTCGAGTTCATATTAGAAGTTTCAATGAAACTTCGGATGCGCAAAAGAAGCGCAAACAGAAGAGATAATGAACTCTGGCAAACAAAACGCACCAAATGAACAGGGTAATAAAAATTTAAAAGAGGTAATATATGAGCAGAATAATTGCAATCGCAAACCAAAAAGGTGGTGTTGGTAAGACAACCACAGCTATCAATTTATCATCCTGTCTTGCAGAAGCAGGAAAGAAAGTGTTGACCATTGATCTTGACCCGCAGGGAAATATGACAAGCGGATTAGGCGTTGATAAAAACGAACTGGAAAATACTGTATATGAATTGATGCTGGATGAGTGTTCCATCAAAGAGAGTATGGCAGATACCGTAGTAGAAGGAATGAAGATTATCCCGTCCAATGTGAATCTTGCCGGAGCAGAGATCGAGTTACTTGGTATCAATGAAAAGGAATATATTTTAAAAAATGCCGTAGATTATATCAGGGATGATTATGATTTTATCATCATTGACTGTCCGCCATCCTTAAATATGCTGACGATCAATGCGATGACAACAGCGGATTCTGTGCTGGTTCCGATTCAGTGTGAGTATTACGCACTTGAGGGATTGAGCCAGCTGATCCACACGATTGATCTGGTACAGCAGAGACTGAATCCAGATCTCGTCATCGACGGAGTTGTCTTCACGATGTATGATGTGCGAACCAATCTGTCCAATCAGGTAGTAGAGAATGTAAAAGAAAATCTTGATACCAAGATCTATGAGACACTGATTCCGAGAAATATCCGATTAGCAGAGGCTCCATCTCACGGACTTCCGATCAATATGTATGATTCAAAATCAGCGGGAACAGAAAGTTATCGTATGTTGGCAAAAGAAGTGATGGAGAGATAAGGAGGAAAACTATGGCTGCTGCAAAAAAAGGTGGACTGGGAAAGGGAATTGATTCTTTAATTCCAAACAAAGTAAGTGCCACAAAAACGGAAGCAAAGAATGAAAATGTGAAAAACGATAAAGTCATCGAGGGTGTTCTGGTAAATATCAATAAGGTAGAACCGAATCGGGAACAGCCAAGAAAGAATTTTGATGAGGATGCCCTGTTGGAATTGTCCGAGTCAATCAAACAGTTTGGTGTGTTACAGCCTCTGCTTGTACAGGACAGAAAAGGATATTATGAAATTATTGCCGGCGAGCGCAGATGGCGTGCAGCAAAGCTTGCCGGATTAAAAGAGGTTCCAGTAATTATCAAGAATCTTTCCAACCAGGAAGTCGTAGAAATCTCCCTGATTGAAAATATCCAGAGAGAAAACTTAAATCCGATTGAGGAAGCAATTGCATACAAGCGGTTACTGACAGAGTTCAATCTGAAACAGGATGAAGTTGCCGAGCGTGTATCGAAGAGCAGAACCGCTGTCACCAATTCCATGCGACTGTTAAAACTCGACGAGAGAGTACAGCAGATGGTAATTGATGACATGATCTCGACCGGACATGCGAGAGCACTTCTCGGTATTGACGATCAGGAAAAACAGTATACGACAGCACAGAAGATTTTCGACGAAAAACTGAGTGTGCGTGAGACGGAAAAACTGGTAAAGAAGATCCAGCAGGAAAAAGATCAGCCGGAAGCAAAGGAAGAGGTAAAGATCGATCCGAAGATGGAAGCAATCTGCCGTGATCTGGAAGAGAAGATGAAAGTCATTCTTGGAACAAAGGTTGCCATCAATCAGAAGGATAACCAGAAGGGCAGGATCGAAATTGAATATTATTCTATGGATGAACTTGACCGTATCATGGATCTGTTTGGATCCATCCGAAAATAGACAGAGTAAGATTCTGATAAAAGTCATATCAGAATAAAGAGAGAGGAAGCATATGATTTCACAGTATTTAGGTTTTGATTCCGATTATATTATTATCGGACTTAGCGCAGTGGTTCTGATTCTATTGATTCTTATCATTGTAAATATAGCGCAGATGCGGAAGCTGAAAAAAGCATACAAAGTATTTATGAGCGGAAAAAACGGTAAGAATCTGGAAGATACCCTGATCAAGCGTCTGGATCAGGTAGATACACTTCTTGAGGCAAACAATGAGAATGAAAAAACAATCAAATCATTGTTTGAGGCCATGCAGCTGACCTATCAGAAGATGGGACTGATAAAGTATGATGCGTTCAACGAGATGGGAGGAAAACTCAGTTTTTCTCTTGCCATGCTGGATGTAAGGAATAACGGATTTATCATCAATGCCATGCACACACGCGAAGGCTGCTATACATATATCAAAGAGATCGTAGATGGTAATTCCATTATCGTGTTATCGGATGAGGAGCAGAAAGCTCTCGACAGAGCTATGGGAAAAACAGAAAACAACGAATGAGGATAATGTATGAGAATACAACTGGTAAGAACACTGCAAGGGGGGGAGAAACTTGCAGGGCCGGTCATAACGAAGGAAAATGAAATTCTCATTTCTGAGGGAACAACGCTGAAAACGGAATATCTGGATCTGATCTCCTTTCTGGGAATCGAGACCGTGTGTATCGAAGATCCCTATGAGGAAGATGAAACACCACATGATATTATCAGTAACGAAAAACGGGAAGAATATATTGAAAAAATAAAATCTATTCTGGAAAAGCATATTTATCACAGGGGCAGTTCTCTTCGGGAAATTGAATACGTCGCAGAGGACATTATTCAGGATGTCATGCAGGCGGATGAAAATATGGTAATTGATCTTTTGGAACGCGAAAGTAATTTGTACGAACATACACTTGTAGTAACAAAATTATGTATTATAGTCGCAAAAAAAATGAAGCTCACTGCGGAGCAGATTTACAGACTTGCACTGGGAGCATTGCTGCATGATCTGGGACTCCGCTACATTACGGTGCCGTATATCAACTGCGACATCAACGAATTGTCAGAAGCAGAGGCTTTTGAATACCGGAAGCATCCGATCCTTGCGTACTCTGTTCTGGAGGAAGAAAAATGGATGGATCCTTTTGTAAAAAAAATGGTACTTGTACATCATGAGAGAAGAGACGGCTCCGGATTTCCTCTGAAGCAGAAAACGCGGGATACGGAATGTGGAATATTACAGGCATGTGATGCATTTGACTGTTTTATCAGCGGGATGGAATGCAGACGTATGAGCATCCAGCAGGCACTCGAGTATCTGGTGGAAGGTACGGATATTTTTTATGACAGGAGAATCGTGCGTGTGATCGAGCGGCTCGTCGCACGCTATCCGGTCGGGACGAGAGTCCGGCTCAATACCGGAGAGTCCGGCATCGTTTTAAAACAGACAGAAAATTCCATCCGGCCTGTAATTAGAATTTTGGATGAAGAGGACCGGTTGACGGAAAAGATATACCAGTTGAATAAGAACAAGAATGTATCTATTCTTCAGGTCGAAAACTAGAAACAGAAAGAGGTGAAGATAGAAAATGCACAAATTTCTAAGAGCCATCGGGTTCAGTCATATTACAAAAGAACAGCTGCAGCATATTTTTGCAGATATTATAAGCGCACCGACGGTTCAGAAGGCAGCACTTGATTCGGAGGGCAATGAATTTGCAGAACTGTCAAAGGAGTACGGAGATTTTTTCGGAATCTCTGTCCGGGGCGTGTATAACGAAGATGATACCTTTGAGATGGAATATTACTATCCGTATTTGTGTGGAAAGAACATATCCACAATAGAACCCGCAGAAGTGGAAAAACATGCGGAAAAAGAATCCTATGCGGGGATATGTGATGAAGTCCGCATTGGAGTGACACTCATTTTTTATCTTCAGAATGTGGTGGATTATCTTGCGGTCAGCAAGAGCAAAGGATATATGAATCTGGCAGACGGCGTCATTTTAGCTGCGCTGTCTACGGAGGGAAAGATTTTATTCCCGATCAATAAGGCGGAGAAAAAAGTGCCTCATGCGCCAAAGGAGGGAACAGACCGGAATCATCTGATTGCCGCGGCAAGAGACGGGGATGAGGATGCGATCGAGAATCTGACGCTGGAGGACATTGATACCTACTCACTGTTGTCAAAAAGGATCACACATGAAGATGTGCTTAGCATTGTGGATACCTACTTTATGCCGTACGGTATTGAGAGTGATCAGTATTCGGTGCTCGGCGAGATCATGGATGTGACACTGCTCCAGAACCGTTTCACGGAGGAAAATGTATATTCCATGGAAATCATGTGCAATGATATTCTTTTCAGCGTCTGTATCAATCAAAAAGATCTGCTCGGCGAACCGGAAGTGGGCAGACGTTTTAAGGGAAATATCTGGATGCAGGGCAGCGTAAAATACCGGGATTAGTTTGTGATTTTCCTATGGTCTTTTGACGGATAATATGATAAAATGAATAAGCTGTATACAGAGAAGCCTGTATACAGCAAATATATGTTTCCTTAGTTAAATGGATATAACAGCCCCCTCCTAAGGGGCAACTAAGTGCAGACCATTTAGTGAGACACAACGGGATTTTAGAGTTTGCAAAAAGGCTAAAATCAATATATAATAGCAGGGACAATTCATCACGAAAGTGATTGGATTCATAAACATGGCAGCCGGAGCCAAAAAGGCTGAAAAGCCCGAAAATACGGCATTTGTTCCCTTAGTTAAATGGATATAACGGGGTCCTCCTAAGACTCTATTGTAGGTTCGATTCCTATAGGGAACGCTCTATTTTAAGCGGTAATGAGAGAAAAATCATTGCCGTTTTTTTTGTTGTTTTTCTGCTAACAGCAAATCAAAAAATGAGCATTTTTGCTAACAGAAAATGCAAATTGCTAACAGTAAAATTATTGTAGATTTGCTAACAGGAATGAAAAGCTATAATGCAACTGGTGTAAAAGGTTGTAAATTCTTGTAGCTAACAAAAGGGTAATGATTAAAACTATTTCTGCTTGGAAAATATCAAGCCTGAATGAGTATTCCGTTCAGATTAGATTAGGTTCTAATCTGGGCGGATTTTTTTATTTCAGGAAGAAGGAGGATGCCTATGGCAGAAAAAGTGGATCAGATGGATCCAGATGAAAAAATCGTTGAGATAGCGATTGAACGGTTAAGAGTATTGGCATTGAAACTGAGAAATTATATGAAAATTGCTCATCCGGGAACTTTCATTTCCAAACCAGTAAACTAAGTAAAATAAAAATTCTGCTTTACAAATAACAGATAAAGTATTAAAATAAACAAAAAGATATCTTCAGGGCAGGGTGAGATTCCCTACCGGCGGTAAAGCCCGCGAGCCGAGAGGCATGATCCGGTGAGATTCCGGGGCCGACAGTACAGTCTGGATGGAAGAAGATGATAGTACAGTTGATTTTTTGTATGAATGAATGTAGTATCAGAGCTCTGAGATGGTGATCCATTTCAGAGCTTTTTATATAGGAAAATCAGACATTCATTTATCAATCATATGTAACAGATCAATTCCACCCTGCAGATATTTCTGCAGGCTTTTTTTGTATCTGGTACATCGTTTTCGAAATAACTATACCATTCACTTGTCTGTGAATCCGATTGCACATGTTTAAAAGCCTCGGCGTAGCCCAGGCAAAGAACAGGAATAAGAAAGAAGGAATAGAAATGACGGATCAGGAATATATGCTTCGGGCTATTCAACTGGCCAAAAAAGGAGAAGGCTGGACGAATCCCAATCCTATGGTAGGGGCAGTGATCGTAAAAGACGGAAAGATCATCGGGGAAGGCTATCATAAAAAGTATGGAGAACTTCACGCGGAACGTAATGCAATTGCTTCTCTTACAGAATCAGCAGAAGGTGCGGTGATTTATGTCACGTTGGAGCCTTGCTGTCATCATGGTAAAACACCTCCATGTACGGAAGCGATCATTGAACAGAAGATCAGAAAAGTGGTGATCGGTTCCAGAGATCCGAATCCGAAAGTGGCAGGAAAAGGTGTACAGATGTTAAGGGAAGCCGGTGTAACAGTAGTTGAAGATTTTATGAGAGAAGAATGTGATCAGCTGAACCCGGTGTTTTTCCATTATATTACTACGAAGACTCCTTATGTGGTAATGAAGTATGCCATGACACTGGATGGGAAGATCGCAACGAAAACAGGAGCATCAAAATGGATCACCGGAGAATCTGCACGAAAAGAAGTACAGCATATGCGACATCAGTACATGGGAATCATGGCTGGTATTGGAACTGTGCTTGCAGATGATCCGATGTTAAACGTCCGGGTAGAAGGCTGGAAAAGTCCTGTCAGGATTGTGTGTGACAGTAAGCTCAGGATCCCGCCGGGCAGTCAGATTGTAAAAAGTGCGGAAAAGTACCGGACGATCGTGGCTTATGCAGAACAGAAAAATGCAGAAGAGAAAATAAAAATATTACATACCATGGGAGTTGAAACCATTTACTGTCCCGACGAAAAGAATCAGATAGACCTTAAGAAGCTGATGGCAGATCTTGGAAACAGAGGCATTGACAGCATCCTCCTGGAGGGAGGAGGTACGTTAAATGACAGTGCACTGCGAGCTGGAATTGTAAAGGAAGTACAGGCTTTTGTGGCACCAAAGCTGTTTGGCGGTGTGGCTGGGAAGACACCGGTAGAGGGTATTGGAGTTGAACTGCCGTCTGAAGCAGTGGAACTGAAATATACAGATATCTGCCAGATCGGTGAGGATATCCGGATAAAATGTCAGGTGTGTGATAAAAAACAGGAGGAATCATGTTTACAGGAATCGTAGAAGAGAAAGGAAAAGTCCGTTATATACAGCTGACAGGGGAATCAGGGATCCTGGCAGTGAAAGCCCGGAAAGTCCTGGAAGGGACAAGGATCGGTGACAGTATCGCTGTGAATGGTGTGTGTCTGACAGTTACGTCGATTCAGCCGGACGGATTTACTGCCGATGTGATGGCAGAGACGATCAGAAGAAGCAGTCTTGGCAGCTGCAAGGCCGGAAGCCAGGTAAACCTGGAACGTGCAATGGCTGCAGACGGCAGGTTCGGGGGACACATAGTAAGCGGCCATATTGATGGGACTGGCGTGATACGTTCCATGCTCCAGGAAGAAAATGCCATCTGGGTATCAATTGAGACATCGCCACAGATTTTGCATCTGATCGTGGAAAAAGGATCCGTCTGTATTGATGGGATCAGCCTGACAGTTGCAAGGGTTGATGAAGCTGGTTTTCAGGTGTCGGTCATTCCACATACAGGAGAAGAAACCACTCTTTTGGAAAAGGTGCCGGGGGATCTGGTTAATCTGGAAAATGATGTGATCGGAAAATACGTAGAAAAACTGCTTGGCATCAGAAAAAACGAAGAAGAGAAAAAAGAATCCGGAATTACGATGGAGTTTCTTGAAGAATTCGGGTTTTAGAACAGGAGGATATACACTATGTCACAAAATTATCAGTACAACACAATTGAAGAAGCACTTAGGGATCTTAAGGAAGGAAAAATAGTTCTGGTCACAGATGATCCGGACAGAGAAAATGAGGGAGATCTGATATGTGCGGCAGAGTTTGCGACCAGGGAAAATATTAATTTCATGGCGACCTATGCAAAGGGTCTTATCTGTACACCGATGAGTGCAGAAATTGCGGCGAGATTGAACTTTCCGCCGATGGTTGCGGAGAACACGGACAATCACAGTACAGCATTTACCGTGGCAGTAGATCACGCAGATACAACCACAGGTATCTCTGCGGAAGAGCGCTCCTATACTATCATGAAGTGTGTGGATGATCAGTCAAAACCGGAGGATTTCAGAAGACCGGGACATGTGTTTCCGCTTATTTCCAGAAAAGGCGGGGTTTTGGTACGAAATGGCCATACAGAGGCAACAACAGATCTTATGAGACTTGCTGGACTGAAAGAATGCGGCGTGTGCTGTGAAGTTATGAAAGAAGATGGAACTATGATGCGTACATCACAGCTATGGGAAATGGCAAAAGAGCATAACCTTACATTTATTACGATCCGTGATCTGCAGGATTATTTAAGAATACATGAAAAGCATGTAAAGGAGGAAGCCGTTGCAAACCTCCCAACGCAGTACGGTGATTTTAAAATGTATGGTTATATCAATGATATTACAGGAGAGCATCATCTGGCACTGGTAAAAGGTGATCTGGGAGATGGTGAGGATGTGCTTTGCCGGGTACATTCGGAGTGTCTGACAGGGGATGCATTCGGATCGCTCAGATGTGACTGTGGCCTGCAGCTGCAGACAGCGATGCGCCAGGTAGAAGCAGAAGGCCGAGGAATCATTCTGTATATGAGACAAGAAGGCCGAGGAATCGGACTGATCAATAAGATCAAAGCATATGCGCTTCAGGAGCAGGGATACGATACTGTGGAGGCTAATGTGAAGTTAGGGTTTGCACCGGATCTCAGAGAGTACTGGGTCGGGGCACAGATACTGTCAGACCTTGGTGTGAAATCATTAAGATTACTGACAAATAATCCGGATAAAGTCTATGGACTTGGCGAATTCGGACTGAAGATCAATGAGAGAGTACCTCTGGAGATTCCGGCACAAAAGTATGACCGGAAGTATATGAAGACGAAGCAGGAAAAGATGGGTCATATTTTTAAAGAAATAAATTTATAAAAAACAGCAAATATCAGGAGGAAGAAAAAATGAGACAGATCAATTTAGTAGAAGGAAAAGTAGTAGCACCGGAGGGAATGAAGGTTGGTATCGTGGCAGCGAGATTCAATGAAATTATTGTGAATAAATTATTGGGAGGGGCAGTCGACGGACTGGTAAGACATGGAGTAGAAGAAGAGAACATTACTGCAGCATGGGTACCGGGAGCATTTGAGATTCCGATTACAGCACAGAAGATGGCACAGTCAGGAAAATATGATGCAATTATCTGCGTTGGAGCTGTCATCCGTGGAGATACTTCACATTATGATCTGGTGTGTAATGAATCTGCCAAGGGAATCGCACAGGTTGAACTTGCAACAGGAATCCCGGTTTTATTCGGAGTGATCACGACTGAAAATATCGAGCAGGCTATTGCGCGTGCAGGAAGCAAAGCGGGAAATAAAGGCTATGATTGTGCATTATCTGCGATTGAGATGGTCAATCTGATGAAGCAGCTCTAAAAGACAGGAAAATAAATGATGACAAAAACAATCATATTCGATTATGATGGAACGATCCATCATACCCTTGGAATCTATGAACCGGCATTTCGTGAAACCTATCAGTGGCTGACAGAACAGAAGGTTACCGAAGAACGGGAGATAGGCTCGGTGGAAATTGCCGGCTGGCTGGGACTTAACAGTAAGGAGATGTGGAATACATTTTTGCCGGAACTGGATCAGAGCTATAAAGAGCAGGCAAGCACGATGGTAGGAGATCTGATGATAAGACAGATCAGGAAACATAAGGCAGTGTGGTATCCGGGAGCAGAGGAGATGCTAACAGCTTTGAAGAACCGGGGATATCACCTTGTGATCTTAAGTAACTGTAAAGCTTCATATCGTGAGGCACACTGGAAGGAATTTGGGATGGAACGATGGTTTGACCGTTTTTATGACTGTGAATCATACAGATTCCGTCCAAAGACAGAAATTGTGCAGGAAATCATCCGGGAATATAGTGGCCCTTATCTGGTAGTCGGAGACAGGAGACAGGATCTGGAATGTGCCAGGTCCTGCAAAAGCCCTTTTATAGGATGCCTGTATGGATATGGTGAGAAAGGGGAACTGAATGGGGCTGATTATTATGCAGAACATATAGAGGATATACTGCAGATGGTGATATGATTTTTGCAATATAAAAATCTGAAGGAAAAAAGTTAAAAATAAGTACTTCTGTAAAATAAAAGGATATAGAAAATTTGCAACAACTTGTTGCAAATTCTGAGGAGGGGATGATTTTAGGATAGTCATAGTGATAGAGGTAATCCACTTTCCTAACCCCATCTGTACAGTAAAGTTCTCAAGTCCAGTTGTACAAAGCGCTACTGCACGGGGAACCAGATGGAATGCATCTCCACTTCCTAAAAGAACTGCCATAATTCCAAACATGGTAAACTGTCGGTTTCCTTTGCCTTTGCGGATCATTTATAGATTTTATTGTGGAAGATTTTGCATAAAGTGTTTTCCGTGCTTGTGTGTACCATTATCTGATATCAAAGCAGTACAGGGTGATTCCGGCCATGCACAGGTCAATATGGTTACGGATGCGTACTCTCATATTTCGGATGATGACCAAAGGAAAAATGCAGAGCTTTTTAAAGAAGCATTTTATGAGAAAAAGAATCTGAATCCAGAGAGGCGGGCGTTGCTCAATTCGTTGGCGAAAACGATGAAGTAATGAAAAATAGTGAAAAAATAGTGTAATTTTAATGAAAAAACAATCCATAAAACGATATAATATATGGATGAAATGAGGATATTTATTGTGTATATGGATATTCTATCTCCATCAAATCTATTGAGATCTCCATCATTTGATGATAGAATGATGGAGATAAATCTGAAATGAAGGAGATTCATATGAGAGACTTTGATTTTATTGTAAGTCCTGCGAAGTTGTTAACACCTGAAATTGTTCAGATGGTTAGCAGCATCCATGAACATAAAGGCAAACAGGAATTATTTCTCGAAGCCAATGTAGATGAATTGAAAACACTTTTAGAAGTTGCATTGATTCAGAGTACGGGAGCATCCAACCGAATCGAAGGTATATTTACAAGCGATAAGCGTTTGGAAGAATTGGTAAGTCAAAAAGCAGAACCCCGCAACCGATCTGAGCAGGAAATTGCTGGTTATCGTGAAGTACTTTCCACAATTCACGAAGGCTATGAATATATCAACCCAAGACCGAACATTATTTTGCAGTTACATCGAGATCTGTACTCCTATTCACAGGGGGGTGCTGGTGGAAGTTATAAGAATTCCGATAATGTAATTGCAGAAACAGATGCCGAGGGTCATCAGAAGGCACGTTTTATTCCAGTTCCCGCATTTCAGACTGCTGAAGCGATGGAAGAACTTTGCGCCCGCTTCCTTGAAGCATGGGAAGCTGACCGCATTGATAAACTGGTTTTGATTCCCATGTTCATTCTGGACTTTCTGTGCATCCATCCTTTCAATGACGGAAATGGTAGGATGAGCCGTTTGCTCACTTTACTGCTTTTTTATAAGGCGGGATACATCGTTGGGAAATATGTCAGTATGGAAATGCTGATTGAAAAGACAAAAGAAACATATTATGAAGCCCTTCAAGCAAGTTCTACTGGCTGGCATGAGGGAGAAAACAGCTATGAGCCTTTTGTTAAATATTATCTGGGTATCATGTTGAAAGCATACAATGAATTCGAAAGCCGTGTAGAGCATTTGAAGCATCGGAGTCTTTCTAAGCCTGATAGAATTAAAGCGGTTATTGATAACAAGGTTGGCAAAATTACAAAGAAAGAAATCATGGAGCTTTGTCCTGATATAAGCAAAATTACCGTGGAAAGGACTTTGACGAATCTGGTTAAGAGTGGGTATATCGCAAAAGTTGGTGCAGGTCCATCTACTGGTTATGTCCGTGTTTAAAAATATGAAAGCAGCTTATAAATTTGCTAGTCAAAAACGCATGGACAAACCGTCTCGTATGCGTTATATTATTTATAGACAAGAAAATATCTTGTACTTACGATAGGAAAGTTTAATTGAATACTGTTTACCATGATCGAACGTACGAAGCATGGTGGTCATATAACAGATGTCGATGGTAATATCAAGGCATTCCCCGATTATTAGCTGGAGCAAACAATCAGCTAACTTTCAGAGCTTTACAGAGCTTGACAGAGGGGGTATTCAGAATAACTCAAATTGAATCGGAAACAGTTTTATATAGTGTCCCACTTGGGTTTACCTTACCTCAGATTGACAGAGAGTGACAATAGGTTGGGGTCCTCCTAAGACTCTATTGTAGGTTCGATTCCTATAGGGAACGCTCTATTTTAAGCGGTAATGAAGATAGTTTCATTGCCGCTTTTTTCGTGCAGAATTGCAATTTCAGTGACAGGTTTGTCAGTGAAACAGGGTTGAAAATACTGATTTTGTCAGCAGGGATGGATGCTGATTATGTGGACGATGACGAGGACTATGGGTACGATCCAGAGGTTGAGGACTATGATGCAGATAGCTCCGTCGATGAAGATGATAATGAACCTGTGTAAACAGGATAGGCTTAATGTCTGGGGCAACCTTCAGGTTGCCTTTACATAGTCTCCACTTTCAAAAAATAAAATATTTTGTGTTTTTGAAAGCGATCTCTTGCATATACTATTAGCAGACAGTATAATAAGTACATCGAAGCAGTTTCAAGAAATGAAAAATTTTTGACTTTTGAAAGCGGGTGACGATATGAAAACAATTACAAGAGCAAAATATCTCGATAGAATCATTGAACTGAATGGTACTCCTGACATCAAGATCATCACGGGCATTCGTCGATCTGGTAAGTCCAAGCTGATGCAGGCGTATATTGAGTATCTGAAAAGCCATTTTGAAAATATCAATATCATCTTCATTGACTTCATGGATTTGGCGTATGAAGAAATCAAGGAATACCATGCCTTACACGCCTATGTGGAAGAACATTATCAGGAAGGTAAAACGAACTACCTGTTTGTAGACGAGGTTCAGATGTGTCCCAAGTTTGAGTTGGCAATCAATAGCCTGTACTCTAAGGAAAAATATGACATCTATGTAACAGGCTCCAATGCTTTCCTGTTGAGTGCAGATCTGGCAACCCTGTTTACCGGACGCTATATTGAAATTCATGTGTTTCCTTTCAGCTTCCAGGAATATTGCCAATATTATAATGATGTTAATGATAAAGATAAGCTCTTTGATGATTACGCTATCAAGGGCGGTTTAGCAGGTTCTTACGCTTACAGAATCGAAAAAGACAGAACAAACTATATCAAAGAGGTCTACGAAACGATTGTTACAAGGGATTTGGTGCAGAAATATGCGCTCCCGGACACTTTGGTTTTACAACGTCTGAGCGAGTTCCTTATGGATAATATCAGCAACCTGACTTCTCCGAATAAGGTCAGTCAGCTGCTGACAGCAAATGAGACCCCAACCAATCATGTAACCGTTGGTAAGTACATTAAGCATTTGTGCAATGCTTTTGTATTTTATGATATTAAGAGATACGACATCCGAGGTAAGAAATATCTTGAAAGCTCTGAAAAGTTCTATTTGTGTGACAGCGGTATTCGATATGCAATACTGGGAAGCAGAAATATGGATTATGGCAGAGTATATGAAAACATCGTTTGCATCGAACTTCTTCGCCGTGGATACGATGTCTATGTCGGCAAGCTCTATCAAAAGGAGATCGACTTTGTTGCTCAGAGAGGCAGCGAGAAGATTTATATTCAGGTCAGCGACAACATTTCCGGGCAGGAAACATTTGAGAGAGAATGCTCTCCTCTGCTTCAGATTCGGGATGCTTATCCGAAAATGATTATTGCCAGAACCAGACATCCCCAATATAGCTATGAAGGAGTCGAAATTCACGATATAGCCGATTGGCTGCTACAAGAATAAGCAGGGCGAAATATCTCCGTCTACAGAGTAAAATAGATAGTTACTTTTTCTGCAGCCTGTGATAAACTTGTTCATGAGCGGGAGAAAGATTTTGGACTGCACCCCCAATATCGTCATAAAAGCAGGGGAAATGCCCCGGAATTATTTAATAATAGGTAATAAAAATGACAGAAGAGAAATATACGATCCATAAGTATAAAAGAATTTTATTTTATGTGGTGATACTTGTGCTGTTTGCAGCATTTTTTTTTAGGGCAAAGCATTTACCCCAGTGAGAGGGAAACGGTCACGGAGGAAAGCATTACTTATACCGGAACCTTTTACCGGGAGCTGCCAGACGGAACAGAAGAGGAGATCCGGGTTCCGGACCGGTATGATGTGCCTGCCGGTGAGCTTTTAGTCATCCGGTCAGTGCTCCCACAGGACTATAATGAAAATACGATCGCCATCAGATCCTCTCTGGAGAATGTGCGCGTTTATATCGGAGGGGAACTGAGGACGGTGTATGATACGAAGAATACCAGACCCTTCGGGAAAAATTCTGCCAGCGGGTATGTGTTCTGCGAGACGTCCGGTGAGGATGCGGGGCAGGAAGTGCGGATTGAACTGCAGTCTTTTACTGAAAAGTATTCCGGTGTCGTCAACACGGTATATTGCGGGGATAAATTAGATATCTGGGGCTATATATTTCACTGCTATTTTATGGTAACTCTGATCGCCTGCACTATGCTGTTTTCCGGACTGGTCGTGCTGATCATCAGTCTGGTGCTCGATATTGTATACAAGACAAGATTTGATCTGGAATATCTGGGATGGTGCATGATCCTGGGAGCAGTGTGGATGCTGGGAGAATCGAAGCTGCGTCAGCTGTTTGTTCCCAATGCTTCTATTCTGTCGAATATGTGCTTCTTTGTTGTGATGATCTGCCCGGTCCCAATCATGTTCTATATTGATAGTGTGCAGCAGGGAAGATACCGGAAGGTCTATCATGTGGCAGAATGTATCATTTGTGTGAATTTTGTGATATGCACGGTCTTACAGGTACTGAATATCGCAGATTTTATTTCGACAATGTTCTTGTCCCACATAGTGATCGCAGGAACGTTCCTGACGATATTTATCACCATCTGCCGAGATCTTATCAAGGGAACAGCGAAACATTACAAGCTTCCGCTGATTGGACTGGTAGCTGCCATGATCGCAGTCATGCTGGAGGTGACAGAGGTGTATCGTGTTGTGTCTATGTCCGGAATCTTTATCGCAATCGGACTGGTGGTCCTGCTGGTCGTTACCCTGATCCAGACAATGGACCGCATCCGCGAGCTGGAGCTGGCACGACAGAAAGAGGCCCGGGAAAGCCTGGATTACCTGACAGGACTTCCCATGCGTCATAAAGGTGAGACACTGATTATTGAAAAAATGCAGGAGCATGATGGCTGTCTGGGATTTGTGGATATGGATAATCTCAAGAAGATCAATGATGTCTATGGACATAAGGCAGGGGATCATGCTCTCAGGCTGGTAGGAGCAATGCTCACAGCGTGCATGGAGAATGCGGTGGTCTGCCGGCTGGGAGGAGATGAGTTTCTCTTCTATCTGTCTGAGGTATCAGAAGTTGAGATGAACACGCAGATGAGAAAGCTGTTTGACAGCTTTGAAGCGGCAAAAAATGCCACGACGGAGACTTCACCGGCATTCTTATCCTGCGGTCTGTGCATGTGCAGACAGGGAGAAAGCTTTGAAGAATACTATATAAGAGCGGACAAGGCATTGTATTATGTCAAACAGAACGGCAAGAACAATTACCGGTTTTATGAGGAGCTGGCGGAACAGTAAGCATCGATATTCCATGCCATTTTAGAATACCTGATGCCGGCCGATGTATTGACGCTGGAATAAATCGTGGCAGAAATCCCAGATAAAAGCAGGAATTTAGGAGAAATAAGATAATGTCAAAAGATGAATACCTGATCACAGATGCCCCGCTCAAAGCGTTGACTGTTTTTGCAATGCCTATGATTCTGGGCAGCTTTTTCCAACAGGTTTATAATATGGCGGATTCCATTATTGTCGGCCAGTATGTTGGTTCGTCTGCACTTGCGGCTGTCGGTGCATGCGCGGCACTTACGAATGTGTTTATTTGTGTGGCACTTGGTGCCGGTGTCGGTGCAGGCGTACTGGTGAGCCGCTATTTTGGTGCCAGAGATTACGGCAAAATGAAAACGATTGTGTCGACATCTTTGATCAGCTTTCTGATCCTAAGCATACTTCTTGGTGTATTCGGCTTTCGTTTTTCCCATCCGATGATGAGCCTTTTACAAACGCCCACTGACATACTGGAGGAAGCTGTACTGTATCTGCGGGTATATTTTGTGGGATTTCCGTTTTTATTTATGTACAATATCCTTTCGACGATGTTCACCTCAATCGGGGAATCAAAGATTCCGTTGGGTCTGCTGATATTTTCTTCTGTTTTGAATATTATTATGGATCTTTGGATGGTGGCAGGACTTGGATTGGGTGTATTTGGTGCAGCCCTTGCAACTTTGATCGCACAGGGCATTTCTGCGGTATTTTCATTCGTGATCTTTTTTTACCGGATGCGCCAATATAAGAGTCCATTTCACTGGTTTGACGGACAGGAGTTACATTATATGCTCCGGATTGCCATACCGTCAGTTCTCCAGCAGTCCACAGTATCAATAGGCATGATGATCGTGCAGGCAGTTGTAAACCCATTTGGTACACAGGCACTCGCAGGTTATTCGGCAACAATGAGAGTAGAGAATGTTTTCTCACTGATATTTGTGTCCATTGGCAATGCAGTTTCGCCGTATGTGTCCCAGAATCTTGGTGCTCAGAAAATCGGGCGTATTAAAAAAGGTTATCACGCTGCACTGGTGTTAGATCTGTGCTTTGCAGTTCTGGCTTTTATAATTATTGAAACACTGCACACCCAGATTTCTTCCTTATTTCTGGGAAAAGACGGAACTGCTTTCGCATATCAGGTATCCGGGGATTACATGAGATGGCTTGGCTATTTCTTTATTTTCATGGGTATTAAAATGGCAACGGATGGAGTTTTGCGTGGACTTGGAATCATGCGTCCATTTCTTATAGCTAATATGGTAAACCTTGCGATCCGTCTGTCGGTTGCTTTGATTTTTGCACCGCGCTTTGGTATTGCATTTGTCTGGCTTGCCGTACCGGCGGGCTGGTTGGCAAACTTCCTGATTTCCTATGCGGCGCTTAGAAAATCGTGGCCGGATGATAGAATCGCTGCATCCTGCAACGGTTGTATGGATTCTGCAGAAACGAAGAAGTAGCTGCAGCTGCCAATGGAACTGCACGGATTGACTGCAACAAAAACTTCCAGAGAGGCGAGGAGGAAGCAGGAGCTGCTGCGGTTGAATCCATATCGGAAAATATCTATAGTCGAAAAGCAAAAAGGCGGAAGTCTCTGTGGGAGGCTTCCACCTTTTTATCTACAGCAAGAAGAATGAGTTTTCTAATCGATCTTTAAAATCAGATCAAGTACGCGCTTGGCACAGCGCTCCAGATCGCTTCGATCGAGAGCACCGAGTTCCATCGCCTTTTTCACGCGTTCCGGGAAACCGCACGCCATTTTCACATCATTTCCGGCTTTGATCTCTTTGTAATGTTCTCCTCTCGTCCACCAGTCGGAGGTTACCATTCCGTGAAAATGCCACTCGTCACGCAGGATGCCTTCGAGCAGATCGTGATTTTCCGAAGCGCGGTGGCCGTTGATCATATTGTAAGCGGACATGATGACCCACGGATCGGCTTCCTTCACGATGATTTCAAATGCCTTTAAGTAGATCTCGCGGAGTGCGCGCTCGGAGACGCGGGAGTCGCTGTGCTTGCGGTTGGTCTCCTTGTTGTTGCATGCAAAATGCTTCACGGCTGCGCCGATGTGCTGCGACTGAATGCCGCGCACCATGGCTGCGCCCATTTTGCCGGTGAGCAGCGGATCTTCCGAATAGTATTCAAAATTTCTTCCGCAGAGAGGATTGCGGTGAATGTTGACCGCCGGTGTCAGCCATACGGCGATGTTGTTCTCTTTTACTTCCTCTGCGCCTGCGGTTCCGACCTGCTCAACCAGGGCAGGATTCCAGGTGGAGGCGAGCAGTGTGGCGCATGGCCATGCCGTTGTGCAGACCTCACACTGCGGGGTGATGCGCAGACCGGCAGGACCGTCGGCGGTCATGATGTTTGGAACGCCGTATTCCGGAAGATTGCCGTAGCCGTAGGTATTCGCGACAGAGGTATTCGGCTGACCGCCGAGCAGATGAATTAGGTCATCATTATCGAGCTGGGCGGTAAATTCATCCAGGGAAATCTTTCCCTCGTAAACGTCGATCAGCGGATGCGCGTTTTCCTTATAGAAATTCAGCAGAAGGTAGGAGCCGCGTCCGCGTGTTGCCGGGGCGAGAGCCTCCTCGGTGCCCGGTACCATTTTTTCAAAAACACAGGCATTCGGATCGTTGGCAGTTCCCTGCGGAAGCTCTTCGTAGCTTCCGTCTGCGAGCAGACGCTTCTTCAAGCTTGTAGGTGCGGCTTTGGAGGAAAGCTGTTCTACCAGCAGGTTGGCGTTAAGCGTCATGACATAATCCAGCGCAATGACATCCCGGACGGAAGTTCCGATGTAAAAATGATAGTCTCCCTTTTCCAGTATGTAGGAGGATTTGAAAATTTTTCCCAGATCATCGTAGGAAGCCATGGAATCCTTTGCTGTCTCGAGCGTCAGAAGCTGGCTTTCGCCCGGGAGGAGCGTTCTTGTCTTGCAAAAAGCGGAGAGTTCGCGCGCCGGTTTCTGCAAAAGTCCCTGCGGCGCACTGTAATACATCTGCACGACTTCTTTTCCGCTGTAATCTCCGGTATTTGTGACAAGGACAAAAGCGCGAATGGCCTGCTCGGTTTCGGTCACACTCTGCACCACAAGGGAGAACTGTGTGTAGGAAAGTCCGAATCCGAACGGGTAGCATACGCGTTTTGCCGCATCCCCAAAAGTCTCAAAATAGCGGTAACCCACATAGATATCCTCGGTATAGTCCACGTAGTCAACCGATTCGTGGAAATTCGCGGTGGAAGGATAGTCGTTCACGGAAGCGGCGAAGGTGTCCGGAAGCTTGCCGGACGGGGATACCTTTCCACACAGCAGTTCCGCCATGGCAAGTCCGCCCTCCATGCCGCCCTGCCATGCGATGAGCGCGGAGGAGATCTGATCGTCATTTTTGATCCAGGAGGTATCGATGATGCCGCCGATATTCAGGACGACTGCAATTCTGGAAAAATGCTGCTTTACCTGCGCGATCATGGCGGATTCTTCCTTTGTGAGATAGAAGTCGCCGTCCGGGAAGATCTCTCCGGAGATTTTCGGCATGCTGGTCTCTGTCTCCCACGGATTGTATTCCCCGTTGTATTCGATGCTGGAGCGGTCCCAGCCTTCTCCGGAAAAACGGCTCAATACGATCACAGCCGTGTCGGTATAGGCGCTGGCGCCGGCGAGAAGCTCGGCGGAGAGCGCCGGCTCTGTCGTCATGCCGGGAACGGAACCCTGATCGTACTGTTCGTTCACATTGGCGCGGTAGAAATCGCACAGCGGCTCGTAGAGGGAGACGGCATCGTGGAGCATCTGAAAGCCATCGTAGAGATTGTGCACATACGATACGGTCACATCGCCGCTGCCGCCGCCTCCCTTGACATAATCAAAACTGCCTTTTCCAAAGAGTGCAATCCGGCTGCCTGCTTTTAACGGCAGCAGATTGTGCTCGTTCTTTAAGAGAACCATACCCTCTGCTGCAGCTTCCCTGGAAAGTGCGATGTGTTCTTTGGAAGCAGTCACGTAACAGCCCTCTTTTAATGGACGGTTTGGCTGATACATCACTCTGGTCCATTTCTTCATTTTGACCTCTTTTCCGGCATACGCCTGATATTATTTTGATATTTTTCAGTATGGAACATTGTCTATGCTCGTATTATAAGCAGATAATTCCGTTTGTTATAGATCGAATTTTGGCAGAAATATAGGTCGATATTGATATTTTTTCCTTCTGAAGGTATGATGGGAGAAAGAGAAGCCCGTGCATGTGAAAACACGGAGAGAGCAGGAAAGAGAGGGAGCGGGAGTGCAGCAGGGGGAACATGAGATTATATCCGATGACGGGCTGATGCAGCTTTATTTTACACAGGTCGACGCGTCCAATGAATTGCTGCCGGCACACTGGCATGAGCATCTGGAAATGATCTGTATGCAGCACGGGGCAATGACAGCGTACATCAATGAGACGTCGTATGAACTGCAGCAGGGAGATATTCTCGTTGTCAATCCGAGAGACATTCACTACACGCATGTCCACGGGGACGGGCATTACTATCTGCTGCAGATTCCGCCGGAGCATTTAAAGCGCGTCAGTGAGGACTGGCGGGGACTGCATTTCGGGGAATATGTTCCGTATTCGGAGGAGACCGCATCCGTGAATTGCCGGATGTCACAGAAGCTGGAAGAAATGAAGTGCCTGCAGGAGCAGGCGGCGGACGGTACGCATCTGCTATTTCTTGCAGCGGTTTATAAGCTGCTGTATCTGCTGTATACAAAGGATGCGGCCACGGTCGATCATGTGCTGCGCCACCGCTCCAGGAGAGATTTTGAGCGGATCGAGCAGAGCATGCAGTATGTGAAAAGAAATTACACGAACCCGATTACTTTAAAAGAGACGGCAGATGAACTGTCACTTACGCCGGAATATTTTTGCCGTCTGTTTAAAAAGTACACCGGCCAGACATTTTTGACTTATGTAAATCAAATCCGCCTGCAGTATTTTCACAGTGATCTGCTGCAGACGGACGAGAGTATTACTTATTTAATGAATAAAAATGGAATTACCAACTATAAGGTGTTTCTGCGCAGCTTTAAGGAAGCCTACGGCATGCCGCCCGGTCAGCTTCGCAAAAAGCAGAGAGAAGTAAGAGATGCCGGAGCAATCAGTGCGCGGTCAGCTTCTTCATCCGGAAATGATAGTAAAACAGAAACAGAACGGACGTCAAAACCCAGGACACCGGATAATTGAGGAGCGTTACGGTGAGCGTCGGGAAGAGGGCGACCACTCCGAAAATCCATACCACACGGAACAGGCAGATACCGCCGGTTGTGATGAGCATCGGAACGACGACGTCGCCCATGCCGCGCAGCGCACCGGAGAAGACCTCGGTAAAGACGAACAGCCAGTAAAACGGAGCCATGGTCGCCATCATTTTCAGTCCGATCTCCACGACATTTTCATCGGTCACAAAAATGTGGAAGAGCGGAATGCGGAAGCATACGAGCACCAGCATCAGAAGGATGGCGGCAGCAAAGTCCATGCCGATGCACACGCGGATACTTTTTCTGACGCGGTCATACTTCCCGGCGCCGTAGTTCTGACCGACGAAAGTTGTGATGGCAATACCGAAAGCACCGCTGACCATCCAGACGATCGCGTCCAGTTTTCCGTAAGCCGCCCATGCGGCAACCGTGTCGGTTCCGAATTTGTTGAGCGCGGACTGGATAATCATGTTGGAAATGCTGTACATGGCATACTGAAATCCACCCGGCAGTCCCAAAAGCAGCTCTGATTTGAGAAGTCTCGGGTGGATACGGATGTCTTTTAAGGAAAAATCGCAGAGATCTTTCTGGCGCATCAGAAAAACGGTAACGATTACGGCGCTGATCCCCTGCGAGAGAAGCGTGGCGATCGCCGCACCGGCAACACCGAGTCCCAGCCCGACGATCAGGAGCAGGTCGAGAACAATATTGATGACGCAGCAGATCATCAGACAGTACAGCGGACGTCTGGAATCTCCCAGCGCGCGCAGCAGTCCGGCTCCGGTATTGTAAATAAACACGAAGAAAATGCCGGCAAAATAGATGCGCAGGTAGAGGATGGAGTCACTCATCAGTTCTTCCGGCGTATTCATCAGTCGAAGAAGCGCCGGGGCAGCAGTGATGCCGATCAGTGTCATGATGACGCTGCCGATGATGGAGAAGGCATAGATCGTATGAATACTGTCGTCCACCTTTTTGCGGTCCCCGGATCCGAAGAACTGGGAGACGATGACGGAAGCACCGGCAGTCAGCCCGGTAAAAAAGTTGACCAGCAGGTTGATGACCATTCCGGAGGAACCGGCGACCGCGGCAAGTGCATTTTTCCCGACAAAGCGTCCCACAATGACGGCGTCGATCGTGTTGTAAAGCTGTTGAAAAAAAGAACCCAGTAAAATAGGAAAGAAAAATAAAAGAAGCTGTTTCCAGATGATACCGGATGTGATTTCGTTCTTGGAAGAGGTTTCGTTCATGCTATAATCTCCATATCTGTCGTAAAGGTATAAAAAATGTGAAAATAAGTCCGAAATATATTATAAAATCTGTAGCATAAAATAACAAGAAATTCCGTTTATGTTTTTTGCGTTCTGTGATAATATAACACTATACAATGCCTGTTGCCAGGGATGGACAGGAAAGCCACGGAGGACACACTATGGATAAGAAAGAGAATCAGCCACGCGAGAAAAAGGGTATGCCGCTTGCACCGGTCTTTTTGCTGGGAGCAACGGTGCTGCTGTTGATTGAAATGTATTTTATCGTCAACCTGCCCCGGGTATATCTGGTGCAGATTATTCTGGGAGCAGCAATTCTCGCCTGTACTTATGTATTTATTGCTGCCTTATTAAAGGAGATACATAAGAGCGGAGAGCAGGCAAAAGACGAATATGAGAGGATGCTTCGCGGAGAAAAGGCGTCGTATCTGATGCTGAAGAAAATCTCGGAGCAGCTGGAGGCGGTTGACCGCAATACCAGGGAGCCGGGCGAGGAGATTATCACAGCGCAGAAGGCGATCGCCAAGGTGACCATTACCAGAAGCAAGGAAAATGCAGATGCACTTATGAATTCCAACGACCGCGTAGTGGACAATCTCTTACAGTTAAAGGAGAGCATGGATGCTGGATTCGAGCAGTTTGCCGGAAAGCAGCAGAACATGATGGATGATTCCGTTAAGGAACTCGTCTTAAAGCAGCAGGAATTTGCCGAGGAATTAAAGGAGGTTACCGCAGGGCTTAAGGAGATTACCGAGGGACTTCAGGCAGTGAAGGAGACGGTTGCAGAGGAAAAGGCGCAGACGCTTGCCGCTATTGAGAGCCGGATGGACGAACTGGTAAGCCAGAATGCGGCGCTGGAGAGTAAAATTGCAGAAAGCACGGCAGCTGCAGCAGCGCAGAAGCCGGAGCCAGACATGGAGCCGGAGCTGACAGAATCAGAGCCGGTTATGAAAGCGGAGCCGGAGCTGGTCATGGAACCACAGCCGGAAGAGGTCATGGAGCCGCAGCCGGAAGCGGTCATGGAGCCGGAAGCGGATTTTAGCATGCCGGATACACCGGAGGAGGAACTGCCGGTTGTAGATGCAGAGACGGTGACGGATGACACCCCGGTGATGGAAGAGTATGAGGAACCGATCGTAGATTCCGACGCGATTGTGGAAGAGGAAGATGCGGCAGCTGCCACAGACGATCAGAATGAGGCTGAGGCAGAGAGTGCGGCGATAGACAGTTTCGATTTTGGAGCAGATGATCTCGATTTCGGAGGAGACAGCTTAGACCTTGGAGTGGACGGTCTTGATCTCGGGACAGAGAACCTTGACCTAGGAGCAGATAACTTAGATGCCGGAGCAGGCGGACTTGATCTTGGGGCAGACAGCTTAGACCTCGGAGGAGACAGCCTTGATTTAGGAGCAGATAGTCTCGATCTTGGAGCAGAGAACCTTGACCTTGGAACAGAGAACCTTGATCTCGGAGTGGATAGCTTAGATTTAGGAGCAGATAGTCTCGATCTTGGAGCAGAGAACCTTGACCTTGGAACGGAGAACCTTGATCTCGGAGTGGATAGCTTAGATTTAGGAGCAGATGGCTCCGATCTCGGAGGAGAAAGTCTCGATCTTGGAGCAGATCTGAAAGAGGAAGCCGCACCGGAGAATGAAGCATCGGACGAGCCAGAGCCAGTAGCCGCGCCGGAGAACGAAATACCGGACGAGCCGAAGGTGGCCAAGCCGCAGAAAGAGCCTGAGACAAAGGCAGAGGAAGCTGCACCGATGGATTTTTCCGATCCACACAAGCTTATGACTCCGGAAGAAATTGCCGCATTGATTGCAAAAATGTAAGAGCAGGTTCCGGGATAAGCAATGAAGTTATTAGCAGTTTCAGAATAAAAAATGAGCGTGGAAGATTCTCTGAAGTAAAATGTGGGAATTTCTTCCACGCTATTTTTGTATCTGAAACGATAATACTTATTTATATATCCCGGAACTTCCTATTACGGGAATCTATGCGGCAATTCTTTCCGTAATCTTACAGATCAGACTCCGCGACGATCGTCACGATATTCTTGATGACGGAGACTGCTGTCTGCATGCCCTCCACGCTGATATGCTCATACGGACCGTGGAAGCCGTAGCCGCCGGTGCCAAGATTCGGGCATGGAAGCCCCATAAAGCTTAATCTGGCGCCGTCTGTACCGCCGCGGACCGGGCGGGAGAGCGGTGTGAGACCGGTCATCGAGATTGCCTTTTTTGCGATATCCACAACATAAGGATGCTGTTCGATGATCTCAAGCATATTGGAGTAGGAATCCGTGATGGTAAGAGAGACGGTTCCGGTGCCGTATTTCTGGTTGATCTCCACTTCCAGTGTGCGGAGTCTGTTCAGGCGTGATTCAAAAGAAGCCCTGTCGTGGTCACGCACGATATAGGAAAGTTCTGCAAAAGCGACATCACCCTTCATGTCGGTCAGATGATAGAAGCCCTGTCTGCCCTCGGTGTGCGCTGGTGTCTCCTCCGGCGGAAGCTGCGACTGGATATCGCACGCCACAAGAGCGGCATTTACCATAATATCCTTTGCCTCGCCCGGATGCACATTGACGCCTTTAATGGAAAATTTTGCGCTCGCGGCGTTGAAATTCTCATAGGCGACTTCGCCCTCGTAATCGCCGTCTACCGTGTAGGCAAAAGCAGCCTTAAAATAATCTAGGTCAAATAAATCTGCACCGCAGCCGATTTCTTCGTCCGGGGTAAATCCCACCCAGATATCTCCGTGAGGCATTCCGGAAGAAATGATCTCTTCGAGCGCTGTGATGATTTCTGCCACACCGGCCTTGTCATCCGCGCCGAGCAGTGTCGTGCCGTCGGTGGTAATCAGGGTTCTTCCCTTCAAATCCTTCAGCGTTGGAAAATCAGAAACCTTTAACATTGCCCCAGTACCGTTTAAACGGATGTCACCGCCGTCATAATCCGGAATGATCTGTGGTTTGACGTCCTTGCCGGAGTAGTCCGGTGCGGTATCCATATGTGAGATAAAACCGACGGCCTTGCGTCCCTCACAGCCTGCAGTCGCCGGAAGCAGACCGTACACATAGCAGTGGTCGGTCAGAACCACATTTTTAAGGCCGAGATCCCGTAATTCCTGCTCTAGTACCTTTCCGAGATCAAACTGACGCCCGGTAGACGGAATTTGTACCTTGCCGTCTGTCATGTTATTCTCATCCGATGTCGTCCAATAGGACACATATTTCAATAATCGCTGTTCAACTTGCATAAGAAACCTCCTTGATCTATGCCATTCTATCTATAAAATAACACAATTGAAAAAAAAAATTGAAGTTTTTTAAAAAAAATGTTGCATTTCTAAAATTTCTGTTATATAATAATTTTCGTGCTCGGGTGATACAGAACACGAGATACAAAATAAGCGCCACTAGCTCAGCTGGCAGAGCACCTGACTCTTAATCAGGGTGTCCAGGGTTCGAACCCCTGGTGGCGCATTGAAAGGTACCGATTTTACAGCATTGACTGTGGGGTTGGTGCTTTTTTTGTATTTATAATACATATCATTAAAATTTTTTAAAAAAAGAGTGTATCCTATTTAACAGAAGGAAAAGCCTGACGATATAAAAAACAGATACTATATGAAGGGGAGAGAGGCAGATGGAACAAAAGAATATTGAGGTGCAAAGGAAAAAAGGTCTGAATCTGATGATGAAGATTCTGATCACGGCAATCATACCGCTACTGATTCTTGTGACTTTTGCAGGGCTGGCAATCCGGGCGGTTGGCGTTTCTGTGTCTGATAAACTGATGCAGCATGAATTGAAGACATCGATTTATGCAGTCAATCAGACCTTGTCCGTTATAAGCAGCGGCGACTGGAATGTGGACGGAGACCAGCTGTACAAGGGAGATTACAATATCTCGGAACATCAGGATGTGCTGGATGCTTTTAAGGAGAATACCGGACTCGATGTTACGCTCAGCTGGAATACGACCCGGATGGCGACTAGCCTTGTGAGACAGGACGGCAGCCGTGAGACCGGGACGGAGATAGCAGCAGATGTGTATCAGACTGTGAAAGAAAAGGGTAGTTATTTTGTGTCCGATAATGTGATTGATGGTCAGAAATATTACGGATATTATGAGGGATTGTACAACAGTGACGGTTCCATGGCGGGTCTGGTGTTTACCGGTATGGCGTCTACTTCCGTTCACGAAATCTACAATGACCGATTGAAAAAAAATATAATATTTATGGTAGTGCTTGCAATCTTTGCATGTATCTTTCTGGCAATTGTGATGATGAAGATTGTGAAGGCAATGATGTCGATGATCGATCATCTGGACGATGTTGCGGAGGGAAATCTGGACAGCAGGATCAGCGACCGCATGACGAGCCGCTCGGACGAGATCGGAAATATTGCGCGTGCGCTGTATTCACTTATTGGCGGACTGGCCATGATTGTAAAAAACATCCGGACATCCGCAAAGTCGCTGGATGATTTCAGCGCCAGGTTCCAGAACAGCTTTACGACGATCAATGAGTCCATTCATAATGTGAATACAGCGATGGAGGACATTGCGAACGGAGCGACGAATCAGGCGGGCGAGATGCAGAAGGTCAATGAGCAGATCAGCGACATGAACGAAGCCATTGCCGAGACGACAAAGAACGTGGAAAATCTCACGGGCAGCACGGAGGAGATGAAAGAGCAGAATCATAAGCTCGACGGCACGATCAAAGATCTGGTGGAGATCAGCGACCGCACCAGAGAATCGGTGGATGAGGTCAACCGTCAGACAGACAGGACGAACCAGTCTGTCATGGAGATCGGCAGCGCGATCCAGATGATCACAGATATTGCAAGCCAGACCAATCTGTTGTCCCTGAATGCGAGCATCGAGGCTGCGCGTGCGGGAGAGCATGGAAAAGGATTTGCTGTGGTGGCGGATGAGATCCGTCAGCTTGCGGATCAGTCCAGTGACTCCGCGAAGAAGATCGGTGATATTGTGGAAGAACTGATTAAGAACTCTAACAAGAGCGTCGAGACGATGAACGGTGTGCTGGATGAGATCAATGAGCAGAACGAGAAGCTTTCGACCACCAGAGAGGCATTCGACGGACTGAATACGGAGGTCGGCAATGTGGTAGTTGCGATTGACAATATCCGGCGTGAGATCGAGACAGTCAACACGGCGAAGAATGATGTTATGAGCAGCATGGAGAGCCTGGCAGCGATTGCACAGGAGAATGCGGCAAGTACCGAGGAGACGTCGGCTTCCATGACGGAGTTAAGCGGCATCGTCACGGACTGCAATGCGCAGACGAAAAACCTCGTGGATATTGCAGAAAATTTAAGCGACAATGTCAACCAGTTCCGGATCAAAGAATAAAAGAAAATAGAACACAAAAAACACCCGCAGGCGGATCGAGAAAAATCCAGACTGCGGGTGTTTTTTATCTGGAAGCGATCAGCTTGCAGATCGGATTGCCGAGGGAGGAGAACTTCTCCTCGTACTCCGTCATGATATTGCCTTCATTGAGCACCGGATCGTGATGCAGATCTCTGGTGGAGGCGTCCAGATGCCAGCCGGCTTCCGGGATCTCCTCCAGGGAAAAGGTAAAAAGATCCTGATTGTCGGTCTTGAACTCCAGATGTCCCTCCGGCGCGAGAACCTCATCGTAGCGCGCGAAGAACTGACGGGAGGTGAGACGGCGCTTGGCGTGTCTGTCCTTCGGCCACGGATCGGAAAAGTTTAAGTAGATCCGGTCTACCTCTCCGTGATCGAATACCTCAGCGACATCGGCGGCGTCCATGCAGATGAAAAACAGGTTCGGGAGCGGATTCTCTTCCATTTTCTGCAGGGCGCGCAGCAGGACGCTGGAGTAGCGCTCGATTCCCAGATAATTGATGTCGGGATGCGCTGCGGCAAGATCCATCATGAAGCGGCCCTTTCCCATACCGATCTCAATGTGAAGCGGCTGCTGTGACGGAAAAATCTCCTGCCAATGGCCTTTGTGCGTCTCGGGGCTTTTGATGCAGTAGACGCTCTCTGTGATGGCGGCGTCTGCACCTGGTATATTTCTAAGTCTCATATTGTTCCTGCCTCTCATAAGAAAATCTTAATAAATGTCGGGAAGTCCTATAATTGTGGACATACAAGATATTCTACAATAAATCTGTGGATAAAAAAAGAGCTTTTGCCAGAAAAATTGTTGCATGTATTTTTTTCTGCGATTATACTGATACTAGTTATGTTCCGGATATATATGGAAGAAATGGACAGGATTTCTGGATAGAATGGAGTTATAAGCAATGCGAAGAGCGAATGTGTGGAAAAAGGCGGCATGTGTCGCCTTAAGTTTACTATACTTTTTACAGATAAAGCCGCAGGTGGTGCAGGCGGCAGATTACTGGCCGGAAGGACCGGAAGTACAGTCACCGTCCGTGATACTGATGGAGATGTCGACGGGGACGGTTCTGTACGAAAAAAACAGCGATGAGCGGAATTATCCGGCAAGTATCACGAAAATCATGACGACGCTTCTCGCGCTGGAGAATTCCGATCTGAATGAGGTCGTCACATTTTCTGATGATGCGATCAACAATACTGAGGGGTCCGGAATCTACCGCGATTACGGGGAGCAGATGACGATGGAGCAATGCCTGTACGCGGTTATGCTGAATTCGGCAAATGAATGTGCCTACGCAGTGGCGGAGCATGTCGGCGGTACGGTGGAGCATTTTGTGGACATGATGAACGAAAAAGCGGCGGAGCTGGGATGTACCAACACGCATTTTGCCAATCCGCACGGTCTGTTTGACGAGAACCATTACACGACGGCGCACGATATGGCGCTGATTGCCAAAGCGGCATACCAGAACGAGACCTTCCGGATTATTACGGGGACGGCACGCTACACCATTCCGCCGACGAACAAGCATGATGAGCCGACGGATCTGCAGAATCACAATGAGATGCTCTACCCGTTCAAGACGCTCAAGTACCGGTATGAGTATTGTACCGGAGGAAAGACGGGATATACGGATATCGCGCGTAGCACGCTGGTCACTTACGCCGAGAAGGACGGCATGAGTCTGGTATGCGTCGTGATGCATACGGAATCGCCGAATCAGTGGACCGACAGCCGGAACCTTTTCGACTATGCATTTGATAATTTCCAGTTGTTCAATATTGCGGACAATGAGACCAGATACATGGATTCCGAGGCGGTGGAAGTTGGAGCCTTAAATAACAACAAGGCGTTTGTGGACATCGACGCGAATGCCAATATCGTTCTTCCGAAGACGACCGACTTTAACGATGCGGCATCGGAGATCACGTATGACGACGTCAGCGAGAACGTGGTGGGAACGCTTGCCTACACCTATGCGGGACGTCAGGTCGGAAAAGCAGACATAGTGACAACCGGTGCGGTTGTGGACGGATATATTTTTGACAACCAGAGCGAGGTAGAGCAGGAGACAGACACCGAGGAGGAGACGGTCTCTACGGTGCGGATCAGACCGCGCACAATTTTGCTTATCGTAGCCGGAATCCTGCTTGCAGTAGGGTTGATCTTTGCCGGAAAGAAGTTCTACGATAACTATTATATTATCCGGCACAACCGGGAAGTGCGCAGGAACCGCAAAGAGCAGTTTCGACAGATAAAAAGCAAGTCAAGACGCCGTAGAAGACATAGAAGATAGTATAGAGAAACAAAAAACGACAATATTCCATGTTGAATATTGTCGTTTTTTGCGTTATGGACACGAAAAAAATGATAATAAATTATCTGACAATTAAGCTTTTCAGCAGGATTTCAAGTTGATTCGGGTTCTTTGTGTAAAAAAGAATGCCGCCTGACACAGTGTGCGCGGTCAGATATTTTCCCTGAAACAGAGGGGAGTCCGTGATGCGGGAAAGCATGTAGGAGGAGACAGCATCGTCCGCTTTTAAAAACAGAGGCTGGTAATCATCCATCCGGCAGACGTCGGCATTTGCTTTTTTGAAAATATAGGTAAGCTCCTGCTCCTGCGCTAACTGTTCGGCAGTCTTGTTCGGAATGAAATAGCCGAGTTCATCCTTCGGCATATTCAGAGAGCGGATGGCGCGCTGCACCTGTTTGGTCAGAGCGTCGGACGCCGGGTATAGAGACTCAAAATATTTCATGAAATCGGCAGCCGTGCGGAAATGCTCGTTTTTTCCCTTTTCTAAGACCTCGGTCATCAGGATCCGGCGGATGATTCCCTCGCAGGTTTCCCGGGACGGATTCTTGCGCAGGGAGGGTGATTTTGCTTCCATAGAGAACTCCTTTCTGCAAACGACAAAAAAATTGTCTTTTATGACATTATAAGACAAATCAAGAGCTGTGAACAGCCGGAAAAACGACAGAAACGATAAATTGACAAACAGCAGAGTATCCTTTATAGTAAAAATAAGCAATAAATACCACAAACATATACATTGAGCGGAGAAGTTATACAGAACTTTCCCTAAAATGCGTAGCAGGAGGGGAAGGCTCAAAAGGAAAGGTACGGGGAACGATATGTCAGAATCTTATGTGATTAACGAAAAGAGGGAACTCATTCTGGATCGTGTCAAAGAGTTCATCTATCAGAATGGCGGTGTGGTGAAAAAGAGCCAGCTGAATGAACTGGGGATCGATTACCGGCGGATTCTGGATTTTGTGGAAAAGGGAGATCTGATCCGGATCAAGAACGGGTACTATGCGGTGCGGCTGAGTGATTTCTCGGAGGAGGAGCTGATTGCGCGGCTGTTTCCTGATTGCGTCTTAAATCTGGAGACCGCATTGTACGCGTACGGCTATCTGGACCGCAAGCCTTACGGATACAAATTGTCGGTGGACAAGAACACATCCAAGTCGCGGTTTAAGCTGGATTTTCCGCCGGTGGTGCCGCTGTATGCGGAGCCGGAGACCCTGACACTCGGTGTGACGGAGATTGACTATGGCGGCGCGAAGATGAAAATTTTTGACCGGGAGCGCCTGATGTGCGAGTGTCTGAAATATGAAGATAAGATGGAGCGCGAGCTTTTCAAAGAAGGGCTTTTAGCGTACATCCGTGATCCGAAGAAGGATGTTGCAAAGTTGATGAAATACGCAAGGGAACGCAGAGTGGTAAAGAAAGTACAGACGATGATAGGAGTATGGCTGTAGATGAAACATACGATCATAGAAAAAGCTGCACTGAAAGCAAAAAGTGAAGAGACCGGTATTCCGTTTTCCAATCTGCTGGCAGGCTATGTACTGGAAGAGCTGATGTATCTGATCGAGGATTCGCCGTTTTCCCTGTTTCTGTGGCTGAAAAACAGCGGTGCGCTCGGGGTGGAACAGTACCAGAAGAAAAATCTGTTGACGCTGGATTTTGCCTATGTGACAGATCCACGCGCTATGAAGCGGGAGGGGATCGTTCCGGGGCAGGAACTGTCTCTTAAGATGGGATATGTCATGCTCGCGTACATCCTAAAAGTGGAAAAGGTGCCGGACATTTCCTGGAAAGGAAGAGCGAGCGCGGGAGATCACCGTGTGGATCTGGAGATTGCGGGGGAGTTCGAGGAGATGACGGTCCCGATCCATATCCGCGTCACGGAACTGACCGAGGAAGGCCTGGTTCCGGTCAAGCGGACTTTTATGCCGTTTATGGAAGGCGGAAAGCAGATTCCGTATCTGGAATATCCGGTGGAGAGTATTCTCGCGGAGAATCTTTTTTATCTGATCCGGGATATGGAACTGCTTCCGGATATGAGCGTCTACGATAAGGTTTACGGGATATTAAAGACGGAGCCAGTGGACGGCAGGCATATTCAGGAACTGCTCGGCGAACATTGCAAAAAGCAGCAGTTACTTCCCGAGGAGTCGCGGATGAAAGAGATTCTTTCCTACCGCGATTACAGCTACATGAGAAAGCGTTGGGAGAAATATTTAAGACACCGGAAAAGAAAAGAACCCGCATGGACAGAGGTCATGCAGGTTCTGGAACAATTCCTTCCGCAGATGTGGAGCACCCTGTGCCGGGACGAAATTTTTTTCGGAGACTGGATGCCGGATCTGCAGCGGTTCTTAGATTAGTTAAATGCAGTGAAGGTGTCGGAGCGCCAGATAGTAGTCGTCCCTGGTATCCAGATGGGAAAATTGAAGATCTGCCGGAATATCGGAGTCTTTGGTTGCTTCTTCGCGCTTCAGATAGGACACGCTGCATTTCTCGCGCAGCGTATCGAAAGTGAACTGGTGCAAAAGCAGACACTTTCCGATGGATGGCAGGCAGCTTTTGGAGTAGGCGGACGCCGGTACTTTTTGATCCGTTTCGGTGCCGGATACCGCGGCGATGTCAAAACCGTCCAGATGCTCCAGCAGCTGCAGTCCGACTTCTGGTTCCAGAAAAGGGGTGTCGATCGGCAGAATAAACGCCTGGTCTTCATCCATCATGGAGAGACCGGAAAATACGCCGGACATCGGGCCGGCGTTCATGTACAGATCGGCAATTTCTGTGACGGGGAGTGACAGGTGTGTATATTCGCCCGGCTTTTTCACGGATAAGTAAATATGCGAAAAATGCGGTTTGTACTTGTTCACAAGGTATTCCAGCAGACTTACTTCGCCAAAAGGCAGCAGGGCTTTATCGGTTCCCATGCGCGTGCTTCCGCCGCCGCACAGGATAATGAGTGCGTGGTTCATAAAAATTTCCGCCATTTCTATTAAATAAATATATCCCATATCATAATGGAAAACGGTGGAATGTTCAAGTGACAAAAATTCTGCTGCGCGGATCGACGGGACAAAACAAGATGGATTGACAGGGGAAAGTGACAGGAATAATGGAGAGAGAGCATTTGTATCAACAGCTAATTTCATACGGGGAATCGGATGTCTACCCTTTTCATATGCCGGGGCACAAGCGCCGGGCACTTTCGTTTCCAAATCCGTATACCATCGATATTACGGAGATTGACGGATTTGACAACCTGCATCATGCCGAAGGGCTTATCAGGGAGGCCGAGGAGCGCGCGGCGAAGCTCTACGGTGCGGACCGGTCGTATTACCTGGTAAACGGGAGCACCTGCGGACTGCTTGCCGCCATCTGCGCTGCCGCACGGCGGGGAGATAAGGTACTGGCGGCAAGGAACTGCCACAAAGCGGTCTATCACGCGATTTCCATGCAGGGACTCGCGGCGGAGTTCCTCTATCCGGCAATCACGCGGGGAGATCTGCAGGGACAGATTACCGCGGCGCAGGTGGAGGAGGCGCTGACAAAGCATCCGGATATTGCGGTTGTGATCCTGACATCCCCGACCTACGAGGGGATCGTGTCGGACGTCGCGGCGATTGCGGCATGCTGTCATGCACACGGGGCGGCGCTGATTGTCGATGAAGCGCATGGGGCCCACTTCGGATTCGGAGCCGGATTCCCGGAAAATGCGGTGCGCCTTGGGGCGGACGCCGTGATTATGAGTCTGCACAAGACGCTGCCGTCGTTTACACAGACGGCGCTTTTGCATTGTAACGGCACGCGGATTGATCCCGGGCGCGTGGCACGGTATCTGGGCGTCTATGAGACGAGTTCGCCGTCGTATCTGTTTATGGCGGGAATGGATGCATGCATCGACCTGATCCGTGAGCAGGGGGCAGAACTTTTTGCGGAATACCGGAGACGTCTGGATGCATTTTACCGTGATACGGCGGACCTTACGCAGCTGCATGTCATGCGGCGGGAAGACCTCTGCAAGGAAGAAGCGTATGACTGGGACGATTCCAAGCTGATTATCTATGCGGGCACCATGGGCGGCGAGGCGCTGCATCAGGAACTGCTCGGACATTATCATCTTCAGATGGAGATGGTGTCGGCGGACTATGTGCTCGGCATGACAAGCCTTATGGATACGGACGAGGGCATGCGGCGGCTTGTGACGGCGCTCCATGAGATTGATGAAAAGAACCGGCGTATGGCGGAGCCCCACGAGACCGCTGAAGAGAACCGGAAGACGGAATTAGACGGAGAAGTGCCGGAAGCCGGATTTACGGCGCGCATGTACCGGAAGAATCCGCGCCGGATGCAGATTTATCAGGCGCTGGATCTGCCGTACCGGGAGGTGCCGCTTGATGAGGCAGTCGGGAAAATGGCGGCGGATTACGTTTACCTGTATCCGCCCGGAATCCCGCTCATCGTGCCGGGAGAAGTTATCACGGAAGAGTTTATCCGGCACATCAGAGAGTGCCGGGAGAGAAAGCTGAACGTGGAAGGGCAGGGAAATCTTGCCCCCGGTCGGATAAAGATTGTATATTTTTAAAGACTATATTATACTAGAAGGTGCAGCGAATGGGAAAAATCTATTGCATGATGGGCAAGAGTTCAACAGGAAAAGATACATTATATAAGATGCTTCTGGAAGACGGGGCGCTTTCGCTGAAGAAGATCATTCCCTACACGACGCGGCCGATGCGCCGGGGAGAGACGGACGGCGTGGAATATTATTTCTGCGGAGAGAAGGAGCTGTCCGGTCTTCTGGAACAGGGAAAAGTCATTGAACTCCGGGCATACGATACGGTGCAGGGAGTATGGAAGTATTTTACGGTGGATGACCATCAGATACAGGATCTGCGGCAGAATTATCTGCTGATCGGTACGCTGGAAGCATACGGGAAGCTCCGGGACTACTTCGGAAAGGAACGTGTTGTTCCGATATATATTGAAGTGGAGGATGGAATCCGGCTGGAGCGCGCGATCGGAAGAGAGCGGCAGCAGCGGGAACCGCACTATGAAGAGATGTGCCGGAGATTTCTGGCGGACGCGGCAGATTTTTCAGAAGAAAAGCTTTTGGACGCACAGATTACGATGCGGTTTGTGAATGATGATTTAAAGCAAACGGAAGAAAATATCCGCGATTATATATTGTCTCAGAATGATTGACGGATCAGGGAAAGAGGGTGGCAGATTGGATATTAAGGTGAATCAGGCACAGATGGTGACGCAGGTGCCGGACACGGTGACGACGGAGACCGGCGACGGAACGTTCAAGTTCACGCTGGCGAGCGCGATCACGGATGCAGAGCTTCAGGCGAAGGTGGACAGTCTGTTATCGGACATTACGTTTCAGGGGAACCGGATCGCGGAACATATGGACATCCGCGATATGAAAAAGTACCGCGGACTGATCCGTGATTTTATGAATGAAGTGGTCTACCGCTCTCATAAGTTTTCAAGAGAGAATTTCCTGGACCGCAAGGGACGCCACAGAGTCTACGGACTGATCCGGCTGATTGATGCCAACCTGGACGAACTTGCACAGGAACTGGTCAAGGATGAGAAGGATCACATCACGATCTTGAGCAAGATCGGGGAGATCCAGGGACTTCTGTTGGATATTCTGACTTAACATAAAACGAGGGAAGCTATGGCAGGATTTAAAGCTATTTTAGGGCATGAGCAGATCATAGAGCATCTGCAGAATGCAGTCACAATGGATAAGGTATCACATGCATACATCATAAACGGACCGGATAAGTCCGGCAAAATGATGCTCGCGGAGGCGTTTGCCCAGACACTCGAGTGTGAGAAGCTGGAGGACGTGGTGAAAAATGCCGCGCAGCCGTCCGACGTGGAGCCGTGTATGGAATGTCATTCCTGTAAGCAGGCGATGACGAAGAACCAGCCGGACATCATCTATGTGCGGCATGAGAAGCCGAATACGATCTCGGTCGATGATATCCGTACCCAGGTCAACAACGATATAGTAATCAAACCTTACAGCAGCAGATATAAGATCTATATGATCGATGAAGCCGAGAAGATGAACGAGCAGGCACAGAATGCGCTGCTTAAGACGATTGAGGAGCCGCCTGCCTACGCGATTCTGATTCTTCTTACCACAAACGCTGCCGCTTTTCTGCCGACGATCTTATCCCGCTGTGTCACATTGAACATCAAGGCAGTGCCGGATGAGAAGATCCGCGGCTATCTGATGCGCAAGTATCAGATTCCGGACTACCAGGCGGACGTATGTGTGGCATTCGCGCAGGGTAACGTCGGAAAAGCCATTCAGCTTGCGTCCTCGGAGGAGTTCAACGAGTTAAAGGACGCGGTGCTCCAGCTGATCAAGAGGCTTCGGGACATCGATCTGTATGAGATGACAGAGGCGGTAAAGCAGATCGCTACATACAAGCTTTCGATCAATGATTACTTTGATCTGATGATGGTATGGTATCGGGACGTGCTGCTGTTTAAAGCAACCGGCGACGTGAACGGCCTGATCTTCAAGGATGAAGTGTACGACATCAAGCGGCAGGCAGAGAAGAGTTCCTACAGCGGCATCGAGACGATCTTAGAGGCGCTGCGCAAAGCACAGATCCGGCTCAATGCCAACGTCAACTTTGACCTCACAATGGAACTGCTGTTGCTGACAATAAAGGAGAACTAGAAATATGGTAAAAGTAGTAGGAGTCCGCTTTCGGAATGCGGGCAAGATATATTATTTTGAACCGGGCAAGCTGGACATCCATGCGGGAATGCACGTAATCGTGGAGACCGCCCGCGGTGTCGAGATGGGAACGGTCATGACGGAGCCGAAAGGGGTTTCGGAGGAGGATGTCATCCAGCCGTTAAAACCGGTCATCCGCATTGCGACGGAGGCGGACGAGAAGACGGTTGCGAAGAACCGGGAAAAAGAGAAGGATGCTTTCCGCATCTGTCTTGAGAAGATTGCCAAGCACAAGCTCGATATGAAGCTTGTCGAGGCGGAATACACGTTTGACAATAATAAGCTGTTGTTTTACTTCACGGCGGACGGAAGAATCGATTTCCGTGAGCTGGTAAAAGACCTCGCAGCGGTATTCCGCACCAGAATCGAGCTTCGCCAGATCGGTGTGCGCGATGAGACAAAGATCATGGGCGGAATCGGTATCTGCGGACGTGCGCTGTGCTGCAACACCTATCTCTCGGAATTTGCGCCGGTTTCCATCAAGATGGCAAAAGAGCAGAATCTTTCTTTGAATCCGACCAAGATCTCGGGTGTGTGCGGAAGACTGATGTGCTGCCTGAAGAATGAGGAAGAGACCTACGAGTATCTCAACAGCAGACTTCCGGGTATCGGCGACCGCGTGACGACGGTGGACGGACTGAAAGGAGAAGTGTCTTCGGTCAATGTGCTCCGCCAGATGGTGAAGGTACTGGTAGAGGTGGACGATGAAAAAGAACTCCGGGACTATCCGGTGGACGAGCTGAAGTTCCGTCCGCGCCGCAGAAAGGAAAATATAAAGCTTTCTGCAAAGGAGCTGAAGGAATTGTCTGCGCTTGAGGATAAGGGAGGAAAATCCAAGATTGATGACACCAAATAATCTTGTCCATGAAAACGAGCGTCTGGATGAACTGCACCGGAACGGCTACTATATCATTCAGGATCCGGCGAGATTCTGTTTCGGTATGGATGCCGTGCTGTTGTCGGGATTCGCGCGTGCCAGACGGGGAGAGCGTGTGCTTGATCTGGGGACGGGCACCGGGATTATCCCGATCTTAATGGAGGCAAAGACGGAGGCAGAAGATTTTACCGCGCTGGAGATTCAGGAAGAGAGCGCGGATATGGCGAGAAGAAGCGTATTATATAATCACCTGGAAGAAAAGATCCGGGTTGTGACAGGCGATATCAAAGATGCCTCGGGAATATTCGGGGCATCTTCTTTTGATATTGTCACCACCAATCCGCCGTATATGATCGGACAGCACGGAATCAGTTCCGGCTCGGAGGCAAAAGCGATTGCACGCCATGAGGTTCTGTGTACCCTGGACGATATTCTGCGGGAGTCGGCGAAGCTGCTTGTGCCGGGCGGGAGATTTTACATGGTACACCGTCCGTTCCGGCTTGCGGAGATTATGAGCAAGATGGTTGCCTGCGGCATTGAACCCAAGCGGATGCAGCTGGTCTATCCGTACGTGGACAAGGAGCCGAACATGGTTCTGCTGGAGGGAAGCCGCGGCGGCAGATCGAGACTGACGGTGGAAAAGCCGCTGATCGTTTATAAGGAACAGGGTGTATACACGGATGAAATCTATGATATCTACGGATATTAACAAATGAACGGGTATGGCGGCACAGAAAGCAGCGGACAGGACGCTGTGGCAGAAAGGAAAAAAATATGTTTAATGATATTGTGATAGGACCGATTACCATTCATATGTATGGAGTGATGATTGCAGCAGGTTTTCTGGCGGCATTGCTGATGACGCTGCGCCGGGGCAAAAAAAGAGGCTATGATGAGGATATCATCTGGGGCATTTTCTTCTGCGCCATCATCGGCGGAATGCTCGGAACCAGGATTTTATATTATATTGTAGAGATTCCGGAGATCCTGAAAGATCCGTCCATCCTCTGGGATTTCAAGAACGGCTATGTGGTCTACGGAGGAATCATCGGTGGAATTCTGGCAAGTTATATCTACTGCCGCACGAAAAAGCAGGCGTTTATGCCGTATTTTGATCTGGTGATGCCGGCGGTTTCGTTTGCACAAGGCTTCGGCCGCTTTGGCTGCTTTTTTGCGGGCTGTTGCTACGGCAGGGAGACGGATGCGTGGTACGGAATCACGTTTCATAACTCCTCGTTCGCACCGAACGGTGTGAAGCTGATACCGACGCAGCTGATCTCAGCGGCGGGAGATTTTATCATCTGCGCGCTGCTGTTATGGTTTGCATCGAAGAGACCGAAGACCGGACGCGTTGCGGCGGCTTATCTTGTGCTGTACGGAATCGGAAGATTTGCCGTGGAGTTTTTGCGCAACGATTACAGAGGCAGTGTGGGTGTGCTGTCCACGTCGCAGTTGATCTCCATCGGCGCGGTGATCGGAGGAATCGTACTGTATTTCGCTGCACCGAAGCTTGCAGGAGTGGGGAATGTGGCCGAGGAGAAGTCTGTCGGATAGCAGGCAGGAATGCACGCGGGAAGTATACAGGATGTGCGCGCTTTATGCACGACGAAAGGAAAAGTTATGGCGGGAAAGTTATATTTGTGTGCCACTCCGATCGGAAATCTGGAGGACATCACCTACCGGGTGGTGAGAACCTTAAAGGAAGTCGATCTGATTGCGGCGGAGGATACCAGAAATTCCATCAGGCTGCTGAATCATTTTGAGATCCGGACGCCGATGACGAGCTATCACGAGTACAATAAGATCGAGAAAGCGTATCAGCTGGTGGATAAGATGCGCGAGGGACTTGACATCGCACTGATTACGGATGCGGGGACGCCGGGTATCTCGGACCCGGGGGAGGATCTCGTGCGCATCTGCTATGAGGAAGGCATTGAGGTGACGTCTCTGCCGGGACCGGCGGCATGTATCACCGCACTCACGATGTCGGGGCAGCCGACCAGACGGTTTGCGTTTGAGGCGTTTCTGCCGAGGGAGAAAAAAGAGCGGGCAGCAGTGCTCTCACAGCTGGTCAATGAGACGCGTACAATCATTATCTACGAGGCGCCGCACCATCTGATCCGCACACTGGAAGAACTGTATGGGACGCTCGGGGAACGGAAATTAACCGTGTGCAGGGAACTGACAAAGCGGTACGAAGAAAAGACATTAACGACATTTTCAGAGATTCTTGAATATTATAAAGACAATGAACCCCGCGGAGAGTATGTCCTGGTAATCGCCGGAAAGACATTTGAGGAATTGAAGCAGGAAGAGCAGAGGAACTGGGAGAACCTGTCGCTCGAGGAGCATATGGAAGTTTATGAGAAGCAGGGGATCAGCCGGAAGGAAGCGATGAAGCTGGTGGCAAAGGACCGCGGCATCAGCAAGCGCGATGTCTACCAGGCGCTGTTGTCTTAAAAAATACTTACATAAATGAAAATACTGTGTTATATTAGAAAACGCTGCAAACGGGGATGACCGTGTTGCAGCGTTTTTTACCAATATCATATTACAATTCGCAAAAACATTTTGGTTTATGTTGGAAACGATACATGTGACGCATAAGCTGCGCCGGGGCTATTGGGGAGCCGCATCCGGCAGATAATAATTATCCAGATACGTTTCAATGATCGAAAAAGGTGCAGGACCGATGGAGAGCAGAGCCTTATGAAAAGCGATATCGCTGTAGGCGCTTCCGTAGGTTTCCTGTGCCTTTTCTTTTAAATCCACAAATTCCATATATCCCACATAATATTTCAGATAATGGGCGGGTTCTTCCACGATCAGCTCATAGATTTCGCGCAGTGCGGTCTGATCCGTGATGCCGAAGTCTTTCCAGAAAGCGGTTGTGTCGGAAAAGCTCCAGCCGTCGTAGTGGATTCCCAGATCCGTCGACGCATAGAGACTCAGGAGGGCGGACTGATTCAGGGAGAGCAGCGAGGCGAGGTCATCGTCCAGCCCGGCATAATGGTACGAGATCATCTCCACATAGGTCGCCCAGCCCTCGACATAGCCCGGATAATTCAGCAGAAACCGCACGGGATGCAGTCCGGCTTCATAGGACATCACCGTCTGATAAAGGTGGCCGGGGAAGCCCTCGTGCGCCAGCGTTGTGAAATACCGCAGGGAGGAGGTGTCGGTGGAGGCATTGATAAATATGGAGTTCTGCGCATAATCGTCAATGGGCGAGGTGATGTAAAACGCAGGCGCCATATAGTCTTCCATGCACTCGTCAATAGAACTTACAGTAAATGTGGTCTCGGGTGGTGCAGGAAAATTTGCGCGCATCGCCTCCTGCAGCCCGTTTAGCGTTGCAATGGGATCGGCGGCAGGAAGCCGGACGGTCGTCTGGGATGCTTTTAACTGCGGGTTTTCGGAGAGGAGTGCTGCCGCCTGCTGCAGGTCGCTTTGCCGTTTTTCTAAGATCCGGTCCTGCAGCGCCGGAAGATCGGAAGCGCTCCCGGTGTTGTGGCAGACCAGGTAGCGGTAGTAATCTTTTCCGTCTGCAAAGTAACAGAGCCCCATATCGTTTTTGCCGCTGCCGAGAAGCTCTGTGAGCGCCGCGGCAAGATGGGTGTAGGCGGGAAGCACATGTTCCCGCACCAGAGCGGCATTTTTTTCCTTGTAGAGTGTCTTTTGGTTTTCCGTCAATTCTGACATGGCATCGATTTTGTGATCGAAGGTCTGGATGAGATAGTGTTGATCCGGGTCAGCTGTGAAGGCGTTACACTGTGAAATCAGTGTGTTGCAGGCATAGTCGGACATAAAAAGCCCGGCCTGTGCTTTCTGCTGCTCGAAGCGGATGATCTGGTCGAAATAATCGCCGGTCAGGGCGAGGAGCGCGAGATAGTCCTCCACGTCGGCTGGCTGCCGGAAACGGTATTCCTCATATAGTACGGGAAGCTGCGACTGAATGCCGGTCGTAGGGCGCAGCGGCTCGTCGTAGAGAGTCAGATCGGATGCGGAGAGCTCCGTCTTAAGATAATCCTGCAAGACGTCATAGGTGAGCTGACCGGAGGGCGGAAGGGCATCGCGGTCGTATTTTGCCAGAGCCGCGAGCGTGTTCTCCAGAGATGCATGGGATGCGGCAAGTGCTTCTTCCGAGAGACTGCCGAGCGTGATCGGAGTCTCTGTAATGCCGTAGTTTTCCGGATGGGACAGTGAAAAATGAAGATTGATCGTGTTGGAGGAGACCTCCGCCCGGAAAAAATCATCAAGAAACGCATCGAAGGAGGACGTGGAACCGGCGACGAAATCCGTCTGCATGGAGAAGCGGGAGCATCCGTTGAGCAGAAAAACGGACGTCATCAGTGGAAAAAGGACGAATTGCCGGGAAAATGTGTGGATAAACGAAGAATGCAAACAAACACCTCGGGAAACGCGGCAGTGGAGAAAACTCCTGTGCCGGAAAATTAACATATTCTATGTGGGAAAATGTGCAATTATTCAAAAGTTCTGCGATGCTTTTGCGCATCAAGGGGGTGCTGTCAAGATTTATTCCGGGATGCATATATATGGAGAAACGATAAAAACGGGTGAGGGGATATGAATTATCTTTGGGCATTTATGATTCTGACGGGCATCATCTACGGGGCGTTCCACGGAACCCTGCCGCAGATTACGACGGCGGCGCTCGATTCGGCAAAAGAGGCGGTTACGCTTTGTATTACCATGATGGGAGTGATGTCTTTCTGGGTGGGACTGATGCGGATTGCGGAAAAGGCGGGGATCATTGAGGGACTTTCACGGAGAATGCGCCCGGTGCTGCATTTCCTGTTTCCGGATCTCCCGCAGGAGCACCCCGCCAACGAATACATTGCGACGAATATGATTGCAAATGTCTTTGGACTTGGCTGGGCGGCAACGCCGGCGGGATTAAAAGCGATGGAGGCATTGCAGGAGCGTAACCTGGAACTCTGCGGACAAAAAGGAACCTCGCGGAAACGCGGACCGGATATTGCCACGGATGAGATGTGCACGTTTCTGATCGTCAACATCTCGTCCCTGCAGCTGATTCCGGTCAATATCATCGCGTACCGGAGCCAGTACGGGAGCGTCAATCCCGCAGCAGTAGTGGGTCCGGGACTTATTGCGACTATATGTAGTACCGCGGCGGCAATTATCTTTTGTAAGTTAAAAAAACGTTGCTGAAAGGAAACGAAAAAACTATAATAGTACATAGGAGAAACGCAGATCGTGTTTCAAGGTACGGGGGCTTGTATGGGTAGAAGAAAATATGTACTGATCGTAGATGACTGTCAGCAGGACCGGATGGCAGTGGCGGATGTTTTGAGATCGGATTACGACATCCTAGAAGCATGTAACGGAAAGCAGGCGTTGGAGATTCTTTCCAGAAAAAGAGCGCAGATTTCGCTGATTATGCTGGATCTGATGATGCCTGTGATGGACGGTTATGAATTTTTGGAGATGTATCGGAAGCGGAAGGAGTACAGCTATCTTCCGGTTGTGGTGTGTACGACAGAAGACGACCCTGAGAGAGAGCAGAAGAGCCTGGAGCTCGGTGCATGGGATTTTGTTCTGAAGAATTCCAGCCCCGGGATCATGAGACTGCGCGCAGGAAACGCCATCGAGAAAAGCAAGGTGCGGTTTCTGGAATATGATTTTCTTACCGGTATTTACGGACAGCAGAAGTTCTACCAGGCGACCCGCGAACTTTTAGACCAGCGCGCGGGAGCGAATTTTGCTTTTATCCATTTTGACATTGACCGTTTCCGGATTATCAATACCCTCTACGGCTCCAAAGAGGGAGACCGGCTGATCCATTTTGTGGCGGGAGCCATCCGCAAGGTCATGACAGCCTACGGCAGAGGCACATACGGACGCCTTGGCGGCGATGTGTTCGGAATGTGTGTCCCCTACGAAGATGGTGCGGTGATCTATCACATACTGGAAGGAATCCGGGCAGAGATCCGGAAACATTCCGTACATTATTATCTGGAGACCTGCGCGGGCATTTATCTGGTGGACGATCCGGATATGGAAGTGGCGGCGATGCACGACAACGCTGAGATTGCGGCGGCACAGTGCAAGGGTCAGTACATGGTTCACGATGTTTTATATACGGAGGAGATCGGACAGAAAGTGCTCCGCGAACAGCATATCATTGACGAGATGGATGCCGCGCTGGCAGAGCAGCAGTTTATCGTCTATTTCCAGCCGAAGTACCAGCTGAAAAAGATGGCTCCGTACGGAGCGGAGGCACTGGTGCGCTGGAAGAAGCCGAGCGGTGAGATCGTGCTTCCGAACGAATTTATACCGATCTTTGAGCGCAACGGCTTTATCACGAAGTTGGACTATTACGTGTGGGAGAAAGTCTGCCAGTTCATAGACAGTGAGCTTTCCCAGGGAAGGAATCCGGCGCCAATTTCGGTCAACGTATCCAGAGTCAACCTCTATAACCCGGATTTTATGGATTCTCTGATTGACCTCATCCACCGCTATCATATTCCTCCGCATTATCTGAACCTGGAACTGACGGAGAGCGTCTTTTCCGAGGATGCGGAATTGATCCAGAGAGCGGTGAATTATCTGCATGACGCCGGATTTACGATTCTGATGGATGACTTTGGGAGCGGTTACTCCTCCTTAAACATTTTAAAGGACGTGGATCTTGATGTGTTAAAGATCGACATGAAGTTCTTCTCTAAGGGGAATACCGCGGAAAAGGGTGCAAAGATCATCGAGGCGGTCATCCGGATGGCGGAATCTCTGGACATGATGGTGATTGCGGAAGGTGTGGAGGAAAAGCATCAGGTGGATTTTTTAAATGACCTCGGATGCGACTATATTCAGGGTTATTATTTTGGCCGCCCCATGTCGCAGGATCAGTATGAGAAGCTGACGAATCACGATGAGGAAGAGCAGCATGACATGCCGCAGCCCGAAAGTTCGTGAATATGAATATTTACCGTTCGGATTCCATATAGTAGAATAACGGAAGATTCTGGATGTATCATGGGCGTAATGATTTTTCTATCGGACATAATGATACCGCTTCTCATTTTCGGTATTGTCGGTTATGGAATTCTGAACAGACAGAATATCTATGAGGAGTTCATAGACGGGGCAAAGGACGGCTTTCAGACGGTCATCGGAATCATGCCCACACTGATCGGGCTTATGGTGGCGGTCGGGATCCTGCGGGCTTCCGGTTTTCTGGAGTGCTTTTCCGGGCTGCTGGGACGGGGGATCGGCTGGCTTGGTTTTCCGCCGGAGCTGATACCGGTCACGGTGGTTAAAATGTTCTCGTCCTCTGCGGCGACCGGTCTTCTTTTGGATATATATAAGGAGTACGGCGCGGATTCGATGTTGGGAAAGATGGCATCCATCATGATGAGCAGCACGGAGACGATCTTTTATACGATGTCGGTCTATTTTATGGCGGCGGGGATCAAAAAAAGCCGTTACACGCTGGTGGGCGCGCTGATCGCAACCACTGCGGGAACCGTCGCAAGCATTATTCTGGCGGGATATATGTGAGCAGCCGGCGGCTGTGGCTGCGCCCGGGAAGGATTTTTTCTGCAAAAATGTCTGTGAAAACAGAAAAATGAAAAAATCGGTTCTATAGGATGTCAGCTCTGCATATAATGATAGAGTAAGGCAGGAAAAAGCAGGGTGCGGAAGCGGATTTGACAAGTGGGTACGAAAGAGTTATAATACATTATGTTAACAAGCAACGGACATTGTGATACAGGAAGCAATGGTGGTTGCATATAGCGCGGGATGGAGCAGTCTGGAAGCTCGTCGGGCTCATAACCCGAAGGTCATAGGTTCAAATCCTATTCCCGCAACTTTTTAGGCAGCAGTCGCATGACTGCTGTTTTTTTGCTTTATCTAAAAGACCTGGGTTCTGCTGTAGCTGATGTTTGCGTTTTAGAGAACGTTTTCCGGATCTGCGGACGGAATACCAATAGATTTTGGCGTGCGGTTGGTGTATGATAGAGAAAATCGCAGTGGGATGGGAGGCGCCAGTCAATGACGAATATCGAACAATTTTTGCAGATGGTGAAGGAGTCGGACAATATTGTATTCTTCGGGGGAGCCGGTGTATCTACGGAGAGCGGAATTCCTGATTTCCGCAGTGTGGATGGTCTTTACAACCAGAAATATGACTATCCGCCGGAGACGATTTTAAGCCATTCCTTTTATATAAAATACCCGGAGGAGTTTTACCGTTTTTACCGGGACAAAATGCTCTGCCTTGACGCGGAACCGAACATCACGCATAAAAAGCTGGCGGAGCTTGAGGCGGCCGGAAAAGTAAAAGCCGTCGTGACGCAGAATATTGACGGTCTGCATCAGCTGGCGGGAAGTAAGCGCGTGCTGGAACTGCACGGCAGCGTGCACCGTAATTACTGCAGGAAGTGCGGCAAGGGATTTGATGCGGAGTATGTGAGGGATTATCCGGGAAAAGTACCTCTGTGCGATGCCTGCGGCGGTACGATCAAGCCGGATGTGGTACTCTATGAGGAAGGACTGGACCAGCAGACGCTGGAGGATGCGGTATTTTATATCAGCCATGCGGATATGCTGATTATCGGTGGAACATCGCTTGCGGTATATCCGGCAGCCGGTCTGATCGATTATTACCGGGGAAATAAACTGGTGTTAATCAACAAATCGACGACGCCGATGGACGCGAGGGCAGATCTGCTGATTCAGGCGGGACTCGGCGATGTGTTCGGGCAGATTGAGGTGTAGACGGGCGCCAGGCGAATGAAATTTTTTTCTACCGCAGCGGAGCGAAACATGCTACACTATCACTACATTAGGAAAGTGAGGAAGACCATGAACCAGTACCATTATGAAGTGGGAGACATCGTAAAGCTGAAAAAGCAGCATCCGTGTGGCAGCAGTGAGTGGGAGATTCTGCGCGTCGGCGCGGATTTCCGCCTGAAATGTACGGGTTGCGGGCATCAGATCATGATTGCGAGAAAGCTTGTGGAGAAAAATACCAAAGGGCTGCGCAAGGCGGGGGAGACGGAATAGGCTCGCTGCGCAGTTTTTTGCGCTTTTTTCAAGAAAGCACTTGTAATTACAGGGAAAACGTGTTATAGTAGATACTCGTGATATAATAATTATTCCTTGCTCATGTAATGAAAACGTGGGCCAGAGACCAAAAGGAGGAAATTCGCATGAATAAGTATGAGTTAGCACTCGTTGTCAGTGCAAAGATCGAAGACGATGCGAGAACAGCTACAGTAGAGAAGGCAAAAGAGTACATCACTCGTGCCGGCGGTACTGTAACAGAAGTAGAGGACTGGGGTAAGAAGAAGTTAGCTTACGAAGTTCAGAAGATGAGCGAAGCTTATTACTACTTCATTCAGTTCGATGCAGAGCCGACTGTTCCAGCAGAAGTTGAGCAGGATGTTCGTATCATGGACAACGTACTTCGTTTCTTAGTTGTGAGAAAAGACGAGAAATAAGAGATTCTTTGATCTGATAACGTTTGTTTGAGGGAAGAGAGGAATCGTATATGAACAAAGTGATTCTTATGGGAAGACTGACCAGAGATGCAGAGGTGCGTTACTCACAGGGTGAGAACTCCACCGCCATCGCAAGATTTTCGCTTGCGGTAGACCGCCGTTTCCGTCGTGACGGGGACGAGCAGACAGCAGATTTTATCAACTGCGTTGCATTTGGCAGAACTGCAGAGTTTCTGGAGAGATTCGGACGTAAGGGAACTAAATTCGTTCTGGAGGGACGTATTCAGACCGGAAGCTACACCAACAAGGACGGACAGCGTGTATACACGACGGACGTTGTTGCTGAGAATGTAGAGTTCGCAGAGAGCAAGAATGCTTCCGGCGGCGGAGATAATTCCGGTTTTACCCCTTCCGACAGACCGTCACCGAGCAGTGCAGCGGGTGATGGCTTCATGAATATTCCGGACGGAATTGATGAAGAGTTACCATTTAACTAATGGACGATAATAACAGGAGGTAATTATCATGGCTTTCAATAAGGCAGCAGACAAAGAAGGCGCTCCAATGAAGAGACGCCCGATGCATAGAAGAAAAAAAGTTTGTGTATTCTGTGGTAAGGACAATGTGATCGATTACAAGGATACCAACAAGTTAAAGAGATACATCTCTGAGAGAGGAAAGATCCTTCCTCGCCGTATCACAGGCAACTGTGCAAAGCATCAGAGAGCGCTCACTGTAGCGATCAAGAGAGCACGTCACGTGGCATTGATGCCGTACGTATGTGAATAAACTTCGTTTAATCACAGCGAATAAGCTGATAAGTAAAAAGACCAACAATCCTTCCGATTGCTGGTCTTTTTTTAGGTGATTGCATTTTCGTAATGTCGCTGATTCTAAAACTTTCCTTAAGAATAGAAAAATGGGCTTGGAAATGAGACAAGAATCATATAATATTATGGGTATGTGTAAGAGCAAGAGGTGCAGAGGAGTGGGAACGCGGATGAGAGGACACTGGTACAAAACGACAGTCATGCTGACAATGGTTCTGATGCTGGCAGGATGCGGCGGAGATGGCGCAGAGGCAGAGCAGACGGTGCAGACCGAGCAGGTGGAACAGACGGAGCAGACGCTTGAGCAGGTGCTGGAAGAGCATTTCCTTGCGGCGGAGGATGCGGAGGATGTGGCGACAGTGGTCTCGCAGTACGCGGAGGAGACGCCGGATCCGGCGCTAGCGGAGTTTCTGATCTCTTATTATCAGGTTCCGGACGAAGAGCAGAGCAAGACCCGGTATTACTATAATCATATTGATCTGAATGAGGATGGAACAGATGAAATTTTCGTTGTCGTGGTCGGTGAGTATACAAAGGTATCGTTCGGTGATCCGGCGCTGATCTTATCGGAACAGGCAGACGGAACGTTCCAGGTGATCGAGTCGTTTGAGGGAATCCACACGCCGGTGACGGTTAGTGAGCGCATGACGAACGGCTGGCATGATATTATTTACCAGGAATACGGTCGTGGAGCGGAAGATGGATACCGTATCTGCCATTATAATCCGAATGGAGGATACCAGACAGATCTGAGTGAGGTTGTGGATGAGGTGGAGCCGCAGGACGGCACCCAGATCATCTCCAACAACTTTATCGACGATATGGATAAGGGGAATTATATGACGCTCGCGCCGGCGGAAGATGGCGGAAGCGAAGCGCAAGGCAACTAGATAAAGCGCAAACCAACTAGATATAGCGGCTGAAATTTTGGACTGTCCAACTTGTTGTGGGCAGTCTTTTTTCGGGCAAAAAAGGCTTTATATTGGGCGGTCAAAATGGTATAATGCACGGTATGATAGTGTTTTTGTATAGAATGATGGAGGCTTGCTTGTGAGAAAAAGTAACGTAAAGATTAAAGGAAAGCTTCGTACATATTTGTATCTGCCGCTGCTGCTTACAATGCTTCTGATTATCATCAATGTGTTTGTGTATATGGAAGACACTTCTTCGGGAGTGCTTTTTTCTGGGTTTGTACTGCTCTATTTTGTGATCATGCTGATCGCTTATCTGCGCAATAAGCCGCTTCTGATCGATGAGCTGATCAATTTTGCGACGCAGTACGGTCTCGTGCAGAAACAGCTCTTAAATGAGTTTGAAATCCCGTATGCACTGGTTGATTATAATGCAAAGTTTCTGTGGGTGAATGAGCAGTTTACGGAGGTCACAGGAAAAGACAAGAAGTATCATAAGTCGGTCATGACGGTATTCCCGACGCTGACCAAGGAGCTGCTGCAGCGGAGCGAGCCGGTGGAGTCGATCAATCTGACATACAATGACCGGTATTACCGTGTGGCGTTAAAGCGCATTTATTTTGACACCATGACACACGACAGCACGATCGTATCGCTCGATGAGAGCAATGAATATCTGACGGCGATGTACCTGTTTGATGAGACAGAGTTGAACCGCTACATCCGCGAGAACGAGGAACAGCGTCTGGTGGCGGGGCTTGTATACATCGACAATTATGACGAGGCGCTCGACAGTATCGAGGACGTCAAGCGGTCACTGCTCGTAGCGTTAATTGACCGGAAGGTGAACAAATACTTTACAGAGATTGATGCACTCGTCAGAAAGATCGAGAATGACAAGTATTTTGTTGTCTTTAAGAATCAATATCTCGGAAAGCTCCGGGAGGATCGTTTCAGCATCATTGAGGACGTCAAGACGGTAAAAGTCGGCAATGAGATGGCAGTGACGCTCAGCATCGGTATCGGCGTCGGCGGCGATTCCTACACCAAGAATTACGAGTACGCCAGAATGGCGATTGATCTTGCACTCGGACGCGGCGGCGACCAGGTGGTTGTCCGCGACAACGAGGATGTGACTTATTACGGCGGCAAGACCAACAAGCAGGTGGAGCGCAACAACCGCGTGAAGGCGAGAGTCAAGGCACATGCGCTGCGGGAGGTGATTGAGAGCCGCGAGCATGTGATTATCATGGGACACAGCATCAGCGATGTGGATTCCCTCGGTGCTGCGATCGGCGTGTACTGCGCAGCCAGAGTGCTCGGCAAAAAGGCGCAGATTGTTTTAAATGAGGTGACATCTTCCCTGCGTCCGCTTGTGGAAGGATTTTCCGAGGAAAAAGGCTATCCGGCGGATCTCTTTATCAAGAGCGAGGAAGCAATTCTTCTGACGAACCGCGATACGCTCGTGATGGTTGTGGATGTGAACCGGCCGAGTTATACAGAGTGTCCGGAGCTGTTAAAACGCACGGATACGGTGTGCGTGTTTGACCATCACAGACAGAGCAGCGAGGTCATCGAGAATCCGGTGCTTTCCTATGTAGAGCCGTATGCGTCGAGCGCCTGCGAGATGATCGCGGAGGTGCTGCAGTATTTTTCCGAGAATATCAAGCTGGAGCCGCATGAGGCAGACTGTATCTACGCTGGTATTCTGATCGACACGAACAACTTTATGACCAAGACAGGTGTGCGCACCTTCGAGGCGGCGGCATATCTGAGAAGAGCCGGAGCCGAAGTGACGCGCGTGCGCAAGATGCTGCGCAACGACATGGCGGCCTACAAGGCAAGAGCGGAGGCGGTACGCCACGCGGAGGTTTACCGCGGTGCATTTGCGATCTCCGTGTGCCCGGCGGATAATGTGGAGAGCCCGACGATTGTGGGCGCACAGGCGGCAAACGAGCTGTTAAATATCGTCGGTATCAAGGCATCGTTTGTGCTGACCGAATATCAGGGCAAGATTTATGTCAGCTCACGGTCGATTGACGAGATCAATGTGCAGCTCATCATGGAGCGGCTCGGCGGCGGCGGTCATCTGAATGTGGCGGGCGCGCAGTTGACAGACTGCTCGGTGCTGCAGGCAAAGCACATCATTCAGGATACGATCGACGAGATGTTAAAAGAAGGCGACATCGAGGAATAATACGATTTGGGAAATACAAGATAAGCGCAGCAGAATGCGCGGAAATGAGGATCATATGAAAGTAATTTTATTGCAGGATGTAAAGGCATTAGGAAAAAAAGGCGACGTGGTGAACGTCAGTGACGGGTATGCGAGAAATGCGATTTTCCCGAAAAAGCTGGGACTTGAGGCGACACCGAAGAACCTCAATGATCTGAAATTGCAGAACCAGCACGCAGACAAGGTTGCACAGGAGAATTACGAGGCGGCGCTTGCGCTTGCGGAGGAATTAAAGGATAAGAAAATTACGGTCAAGATGAAAGCCGGCGAGGGTGGACGTACCTTCGGATCTGTTTCCACGAAGGAGATCGCGGCAGCGGCAAAGGAGCAGCTCGGCATGGAGCTCGACAAGAAGAAGATGCAGCTTCCGGAGCCGATCAGAAGCTTCGGCATGACAGAGGTTGCCATCAGGCTTCATCCGAAGGTAACGGGAACATTTACCGTTCATGTTGTAGAAGAGTAGCAGGAGGTTTATTTCATGGAAGAGGCACTGGTAAAGCGGATTATGCCCAACAGTCTTGAGGCAGAGCAGTCCGTGATCGGTTCCATGATTATGGATAAGGATGCCATCGTGACAGCGATGGAGATGCTCATCAGCGAGGACTTCTACCACACGCAGTACGGGATTTTGTTTGATACGATGATTGAACTGTACAACAAGGGTCTCCCTGTGGATCTGGTGACACTGCAGAACAAGCTTAAGGAAAAAGATGTTCCGCCGGAGATTGCGAGTCTGGAGTTTGTGCGGGATCTGGTGACGGCAGTACCGACTTCGGCGAATGTGAAGTATTATGCACAGATCGTCAAGGACAACTCGATGCGCAGAAAGCTCATCAAGCTGAATGAAGAGATCGAGAATGAGTGTTATGTCGGCAAGGAAAGCGTCGAGACAGTCATGGATATCACCGAGAAGAAGGTATTCGACCTTCTCTCCACCCGCGGCGGAGGCGGCGACTACGTGCCGATCCGGCAGGTCGTTATGAATGCCCTCGAGAAGATCGAGAACGCGGCAAAGACTTCAGGAACGGTTACCGGAATACCGACCGGATTTATTGATCTGGATTATCGCACCGCTGGTCTGCAGCCGTCCGATCTGATCCTGATTGCAGCGCGTCCGTCTATGGGTAAGACGGCGTTTGTACTAAACATTGCACAGTATGTGGCATTTCACGAAAATATGTGTACCGCCATCTTTTCGCTCGAGATGTCCAAGGAGCAGCTTGTCAACCGTCTGTTTTCTCTGGAGTCCAGAGTGGATGCGCAGGCGCTCCGTACTGGTAATCTCTCGGATGCAGACTGGGAGAAGCTGATCGAGGGAGCCGGAACCATCGGTAATTCCGAGCTGATCATCGATGATACGCCGGGTATCTCGATCTCCGAGATGCGAAGCAAGTGCAGAAAATATAAATTAGAGCATGATCTGAAGCTGGTCATCATCGACTACCTGCAGCTCATGTCCGGTTCCGGGAAGTCAACAGACTCCCGTCAGCAGGAGATTTCGGATATTTCCCGATCCCTCAAGGCGCTCGCAAGAGAGCTTTCCGTGCCGGTGATTGCACTCTCCCAGCTCTCGCGAGCCGTGGAGCAGCGGCCGGATCACCGCCCGATGCTCTCCGATCTGCGTGAGTCCGGAGCCATCGAGCAGGATGCCGATGTGGTAATGTTCATTTACCGCGATGATTATTACAACCATGATTCCGATATGAAGGGAATCTCAGAGATCATCATAGCCAAGCAGAGAAATGGTCCGATCGGAACCGTCAATCTGGTATGGCTGCCGCAGTACACAAAGTTTGCGAATATGGAAAAATAATAGGATGGAACTGCAGCAATAAGCATAGACATCTTTTGGGTGATAAGTAATATTATTAGAAATAGATACTTAAAAGTTCCAGATAAACATGCGGCGGCAAATCTGACCGCAAAATCTGGTATTTCTAACCATGCCGCAGCTGGCATCCGTGATGATCCATGTCTTTCCAAGTTTGGAGCACTCTACGGATTGTGTCCGCAAGCCGGCAGACAATTTTAGGACTTTTGTGTGTGTCCCTTATGGCCACCTCTGAACAAAACATAACCGCGCGAAGCCGATGTCTGAGTCGGCATCTGCCTTATTTTCAATAGCAGATGCCGACGAGTTTCGGTTCGCGCGGTTTTATATTGTCTGTGAAGAGGTGCCATTAGGGACACCAGAAAGTCCGCTCATTGTCTGCGGCTTGTCGGACACACTCCTAGAGTGTCCAAACGTGGCAAAGACACGGAATGGGATGCCAGCCGCGGTATGGAAGAAATACACGAATTTTGCTTCAAAGATTTTGCCGCCGTCTGTTTATTCTGGAACTTTTTTGTCTCTGGTTTTCCTGTAATATTACTTATCACCCCAAAGCGCGATATGCTTATTGCGGCAGTTCCATTCTTATGGGGAGTACCTTACACAGGTATCAAGAAAGAGTACAAAAACGGGCTGCGGCGTATGGAAACGTTGACAATCGTTGAAAGCGGCGGTTTGGCATGTTACCATTGGAAAATGTCTCACATTACGATCCGAAGCAAAACAGGAGGAACAGATCATGGATGCGAATATAACAGGACTGTCGGCGCGGGAAGTGACAGAACGCCGCGAGCGCGGGGAAGGCGGCGCTGCCGCAGAGCGTATTACAAAAAGCAGGGCGCAGATTGTCCGTGAAAATGTATTTACATTATTTAATTTGCTGAACTTTATCATTGCAGGGCTTTTATTTGCCGTGGGTGCTTACACAAATATGCTGTTTCTGGCGGTAATTTTTTTAAATATTGCGGTCGGAATTGCACAGGAGCTAAAGGCGAAAAAGCTGGTGGATGAACTCTCGATTCTAAACCGTCCGGGCGTATGTGTGCGCCGCGGGGCAAAGGACATTCAAATCGAGCTGGATGAGGTTGTAAAGGGTGATTTGATGGTGTTGCAGAGCGGCAATCAGATCTGCAACGATGCGGTGGTCGTGGAAGGCATGCTGGAAGTGAATGAATCGCTGCTCACAGGAGAGAGTGATGCAGTGGTCAAGGAGGCTGGAAGTGAGTTATATTCCGGAAGCTCTGTCATTTCCGGTAAGGCATATGCGAAGGTTACGCATGTCGGAAATGAAAATTATGCTACAAAGCTTGCCAACGAAGTAAAAAAGGAAAAACGCGTGGCATCGGAACTGCTGGGCTCTATGAATAAGGTAACGCGGTTTACCAGTATGCTGATTGTTCCGTTGGGTGTGATTCTGTTTTTCGAGGCCTTCCTGCTGCGGCAGGCGCCCATGCGGGAAGCGGTGGTGTCGTCCGCCGCGGCGCTTCTTGGTATGCTGCCGAAGGGACTGGTACTTTTAATCTCGATTTCACTGGCGACCGGAGTCATCCGGCTGGCAAAAATGAAGATCCTCGTTCAGAATATTTACTCCCTGGAGACACTGGCGCATGTGGATACGCTGTGTCTGGATAAGACAGGAACGATCACAAACGGAAAGCTTACGGTGGACGCCGTCATGGAGATCAGCGCGGGGCTCTCTGGAAAGGCGTTGCCGCAGGGCGAACCGGAAAAACTCGTGCAGTCGTATCTGGCGGCCTCCGACGACAACAATGCGACATTCCAGGTGCTGAAAGAGGCGTTTGGCGGTCAGGCATTTTATACACCGGCACATAAGATTCCATTTTCATCAAAGCGCAAATGGGGATGTATCAGTTTTGCGGGATCGGGCAGTGTTTTTGTCGGCGCCCCGGAAAAGCTGATGCGAAAGCTGCCGGGGGAACTGGAACAGAGGCTGGAAGAGGGCTGCCGGGTTATCATTGTGGGCTATGTCCCGATGCAGTGGGAAGACGAAGCGGCGCTGCCGGAAGAGATACAGCCGCTCTACGGGGTTGTCCTGGAGGATACCATCCGTGAGAACACCAGGGAGACGCTTGAATTTTTCCACCGGGAAGGCGTGGACGTCAAGGTAATTTCCGGAGATCATGTCAAGACGGTCTCCATGATTGCAAAGCGGGCAGGACTGCACCGGTGGAAGGATGCCGTGGATTTATCGACGCTCGGAGAGGACATTGATTATGAGCAGATCTGCCAGCAGTACGCGGTGTTTGCGAGAGTGACGCCGGGACAGAAAAAGGAACTGGTGTGTGCGCTGAAACGACAGGGACACCAGGTAGCCATGACGGGAGACGGAGTCAATGATCTTCTGGCGCTGCGGGAGGCGGACTGCTCCATCGCCGTGGCGGACGGAAGCGATGCCAGCCGCCAGATCGCGCAGGTGGTACTGCTGGATTCCGATTTTACCAATCTTCCGCAGGTCGTGATGGAAGGGCGGAAAGTCGTGAACAATGTCACAAGAACGGCGAGCGTCTTCTTTATCAAGACCATCTACTCGGTGCTGGTTTCGGTGATCTGCCTGCTGGCAAACATTCCGTTCCCGTTTATCCCGATTCAGATTACTGTGCTGGATGCGGCAATCGAGGGGTATCCGTCGTTCTTTACCATCTGGGAATCCGACACGCGCAAGATACGCGGCAGATTCTTAAAGACGGCGTTATCCAATGCGCTGCCGTTTGCCCTCACAGTCACGGCGATGGTCGCAGTCACCAGTATCATTGCACCGTTTACGGTGGAGCAGCGGCAGACAGTCATGTATTTTCTGCTGATCTTTATTTCCATGGCAGCCGTGGTGAAGAGCTGTATTCCGTTTAACGGCCTGCGCACCTTCATCTGCATCACGATGGTGATAGGAACCTTTGGCGGTCTCGCCATCCTGCCGTCGCTGTTTGAGATCAGCGCGATTACCGCCGGGATGGGAAAATACCTTCTTGCGGGGGGAAGCTTATCTGTCGTCTGTCTGCTGCTTTTGCTTGGAACACGCGGAGTTCTCGGCAGAAAGAGATTGTCAGAGGCAGAGGCGGTGCGGTAGAGAACCGGTTTTCCGTTATATTTTAATAGAAAAAGAAAAGCAGAGATACCTTTGATGCATTTGGTAATGCGGTATCTCTGCTTTTTTGGTATAGTAAAAAGACAGGGGGTGAAGCGGAGGATGGATAAACGCAGCACATCGGAAGAACAGAAAAGCGGATACCTGGGGCTGACCAGGGCAGACGAGGAGCGGCATTTGGCGGACGTGATCTCGGTTGCACAGCAGAATCTGGAACGCGCCGGGGCGGACATACGCAAGGTTAACGAAGATCTGGCGGATCTTCTCGAGACATACGACGTGAAAGACAAAGAAGGCCTTGCACTCTGGAATAATGCGACGGCAAGATTAAAGGAAAATGAATACGATCTGATCCGCTATGAGAAGGCGAGAAAAAAGCCCTACTTCGGGAGAATTGATTTTAAGGACGGCATCTCCCAGGAGGAGGAGACCTGTTATATCGGAAGAGCCGGAATTGCGAAAAACGGCTCAGAGCCGGTGGTGCTGGACTGGAGAGCGCCCATTGCATCGGTATATTACGAGAGCAGCATGGGACCCTGCACTTATACGGTAAGCTCCGAGGGAACCTATGAGATGGATCTGGTGCACAAGCGGACGTACGAGATCGAACAGGATGTGCTGAAGGATTTCTTCGACTCGGATGTCGTTGCCAATGATGAACTTCTGACAAAATACCTTGCAAAAAACAAGAAAGCGGTATTGGGAGAGATCATTGCGACAATCCAGAAGGAGCAGAATGTCATCATCCGCCGCTCGCCGCGGACGAACGTCATCATTCAGGGCGTGGCGGGTTCCGGAAAAACGACCGTGGCAATGCACCGCATATCCTACATTTTGTATAACTATAAGGATGATTTCCGGCCGGAGGATTTTTACATTGTGGGAAGCAACCGGATCCTTCTGAACTATATCACGAGCGTTCTCCCGGAACTGGATGTGTATGGAATCCGTCAGCTGACGATGGAGCAGCTGTTTGTCCGGCTTCTATATGAAGACTGGGACGATGCACGCTACTCGTACCACAGTATGGAGAGAGACGATCCGAAAAACAGTGTCAAGTGCGATACGGAGTGGTTCCTCGATTTAAAAACATACTGCGAAGAATATGAAAAAGAGAGCGTGCCGGCGGAGGACGTTTATCTGGAAAAGACAGGAAAGCTTCTGATCGGTGCGGATGAGATCCGCCGCTATCTAAAGGAGCATCCGGCGGACTCCATGGAGAGCAAAATGCTGATGCTGGGGGAGATTGTTCATTCCAGATATGAGAATGAGATCCTGGGAAGAGACATCACGTTTCCGGCAGAAGAGAAAAAGCGGCTCGACCGGAAATACACGATGTACTTTGGAAAGGGAAAATGGGAGGGATCGGTCTATGCCTTCTATCAGGATTTCCTGGCGGCGCAGGCAGCCCGTGGCAGGGAAGTAACCCCGCCGGGGAATTCCTTTGACGTCTATGATCTGGCGGCGCTGGCCTATATCTACAAGCGGATCAAGGAGACAGACCCGGTTAGGGAGGCGAGTCATGTGGTGATCGATGAAGCGCAGGACTTCGGGATGATGGCATACCGGTGTATGGATGCGTGCCTGTCGGACTGCACCTACACGATCATGGGCGATACCTCGCAGAATATCCATTTTCAGTACGGCCTGAATGACTGGGATGAACTGCGCAGACTCATCCTGACCGGCGATTATGACGCTTTTGGGCTTCTGCGGAAAAGCTACCGCAACACGGTGGAGATCTCTACATATGCGAACGAGATTCTGCGCCACGGGGATTTTTCCATCTATCCGGTGGAACCGATCATCCGCCATGGCGCCGGGGTCTGTGTGGAACCGGTGCAGGGAGAGCGGGCGCTGCTTAACCGGGCGGCGGAGACGATACAGGGCTGGCAGAGAAAAGGATACGAGACCATCGCGGTGATCTGTCGGGATGAAGAGGAGGCAGAGCGGGTTGCGGCTCGGCTGGCAGAGGACGTTCCGGTAAAGAACGGCGCAAAAGGAGAGACGGAGGAGTTCGGGGACGGCGTCATGGTGCTTCCGGTATCCTACACGAAAGGGCTGGAGTTTGACACGGTACTTCTGTTTGACCCGTCGGAGAAAAAATATCCGTCGGACAACGGTCATGTAAAGCTGTTGTATGTTGCGGCAACGCGCGCGCTGCATGAGCTGACGATTCTCCATCGGGGGGAGTTGTCCGGAATTCTTGCGGGCAGGGCGCCGCAGGATAAGCATATAAAGGAATTTGCGGCGGAACCGCTCACAAAAGCCAGGGAGTATGAGAAGCCTGTCCGGACAAAAAAGGAACAGATGCAGCAGCGCAGGGTGGAAGGCGCCATGGATATGGCGGAGCGGGAATATTTCGGCCCCAGACGCATTGCGGCAAAAGCGCCTGCGGCGGAGGAGAAACCGGTCATAAGACCGGCGGCATCACCGGCGGTCCGTCCGCAGACAGAGACAGTGCGCGGGCAGCAGGCAAAGACAGTGCACCGTCCGCAGACCGGGGCAATGCACCGTCCACAGGCAGAGACAGTGCGCGGGCAGCAGGATATGGCGACGTCTCCGGCGCCGGCAGGGAAGCGTCCGGGACCGGAGGGAACCAATCCGTCCCCGTATGCATTCGGGACGATCCCGGAGAATACCAGTCTGCGCGTCCGGGGGCACGCAAAGGGAAATCATGCGGTCCGGTGGGTAAAAAAGAGCAGATCCTATGTAGAGATGGCGAGCATGTACGGGCTGATGCGGATTACGCCGGTCGCTCCGGACATCATCCGGGTCAGCTTTGTAAAAGGAGTGACGGAAAAAATTGCAGCTACGGGCTGGATGGCCAAAGCGGAGGAAGCGTTTTCATGGAGCGCCAGGGAATCCAAAAGCGTTGTTGAGATTGCTGCGGGTGAGATTACGGTGCGGGTAGATAAACGGAGCGGAGCGGTCTCTTTCTGGAACAGGGAGAATCAGCTTCTGCTTGCGGAAAATGCCGCGGAGCCGAGAGTGATCGGCGAGGAGGGAAGCTGGGTATTTTTCGACTGGGACAAGAAAGAGCGCATCAAGGCAAAGGGCATGCTCGATACGGATTTTCTGGATGTGACATTAAATGCGCGTTATATATCCTTCGGAGGGAAAAAGCATAGAATGCCGCTTGTGCTGTCGAACCGCGGCTATGGCATCGCTGCGGCGGCAAAAAATACGGTGCTGCTCTGCGATATTAAGACGTACGGGCAATATCTCTACGCGGAAGGCGAGAGACAGCTCGACTACTATTTTATCTGCGGGGAGAAGCCGGAGAATGTCATCACACGTTATAAAGGGTTATAGGAAGAATTTACGTTTACATTTTACAAAAACCTCTTGACTTGGAGTGAACTCCAGGGCTTACAATGCCTAACGAACAGAGAGTTCCAGGGCACCGGAAAGGAGCAGAGGACATGACAATTAAAGAAATCAGTGAGAAATATCATATTACCGCGGATACGCTCCGCTACTACGAGCGAGTGGGAATGATTCCGCCGGTCACACGGACGGCATCGGGAATACGGGATTACGGTCCGAAGGATGAGAGCTGGGTTTCGCTTGCCATCTGCATGCGCAGGGCAGGTCTGCCGGTGGAGGCAATGATTGAATATGTAAAGCTTTTTCAGCAGGGCGATAAGACGATCCCTGCGAGATTGCAGCTTCTGGTGGAGCAGCGGGAACTTCTGGAGGAACAGCAGCGGCAGATCGAGGAGACCAGGAAACGTCTGAATTACAAGATCTCACGCTACGAAGAGGCAATGAAAACAGGAAAACTGACATGGGAGGAGAACGAAGGATGTCATACGAATTTTATAACCCAACAAGAGTCCTGTTCGGAGCAGGACAGTTAAATCACTTACACGAGCAGAAGATGCCTGGAAAAAAGGCAATGGTTGTCATCTCAAACGGGAAATCGACCAGAGCGAGCGGCGCACTTGACCGTACGATGAAAGAGCTTTCCCTCGCAGGTGTGGAGGTTGTGCTGTTTGATAAGGTCGGAGCGAATCCGGTCAAGGAGATCGTCGAGGAAGGAGGACATTTTGCCAAGAAGGAAGGCTGCGATTTCATTGTCGCACTGGGAGGCGGCTCCGTTATGGACGCGGCGAAAGTCATGGCAATGTATGCGCAGCAGCCGGGAGATCTCTGGGATTATGTGGCAGGAGCAACCGGAAAGCAGCAGCCGTTAGTGAATCCGGTACTTCCGGTCATCGCGATCACGACAACGGCAGGAACCGGATCCGAGGTGGATCAGTGGGGCGTTGTGACCAATCCGGCAACAAATGAGAAGATCGGCTGCGGCGGCATGGATGAGCTGTTTCCGGTGATTGCGGTGGTAGATCCGGAGCTGATGCTGACCGTACCGTCAAAATTCACGGCATACCAGGGGTTTGATGCGCTGTTCCACAGCGTGGAAGGATACCTCTCGGTTGTGAACAGCCTGATGTCTGAGATGGTCCAGCTTGCGGCGATCGAGAATATCGGAACCTACCTGCCGCGCGCGGTAAAGGATGGCAGCGATCTGGAGGCCAGGGAGCATGTGGCATTTGCCAATACGATGTCCGGCTATTCGATGGTGGTCGGTTCCTGCACAAGCGAACATTCGATGGAACATGCGATGAGCGCATTTCATCCGGCGCTGCCGCACGGTGCGGGACTGATTATGATTTCGGTGGAGTATTACAGACACTTTATCGAAAAACACTGCTGTGATGAGCGGTTTGTCCGCATGGCGCAGGCACTCGGCATGAAAGATGCCAAGGCGCCGGAGGATTTTATCACAGCGTTAAAGAAACTGCAGGAGGACTGCGGCGTATCAGACTTAAAGATGTCCGATTACGGCATCGAAAAAGAGGAGAGCATGGTTCTCGCCAGGAATGCAAAGGCGACGATGGGTGGACTGTTTGCCTGTGATCCGGTGCCGATGACAGACGAAGAGTGCGCGGCGATTTATGAGAAGTCTTACCGCTAGAGAAGGTTGTTTTAAACATTTTAACTTATAGAAAAAAGAGTTAAGAATGGAGGATTATGATGAGTCAGAAGAGTCTTGTAGCTTATTTTTCATGCAGCGGCGTCACAAAGAAGACGGCAGAGCAGCTTTCGGATATGGCAGGAGCGGATCTGTTTGAGATTCGTCCCGAGGTGCCTTATACCAAGGCGGACCTGGACTGGATGGACAAAAAGAGCCGCAGCACGGTGGAGATGAACGATCCGTCCTCCCGTCCGGCGATTGCGGACAAGGTAGAGCATATGGAGCAGTACGACACCGTCTATGTGGGTGCTTGAGTTATAATTGGGACAAGTTAGAAGAAACCCAGTAAAATCAAGGGGTTGGAACTAATTTAGTCCTTATTTTTATACCTTTAAATCGGTACAGGATAGGGCAGCGCTGACATATCAATCCGAAATATGACCATTACATAGAGCAGTTCAGATTCATGGGCTGAGTGTGCTTTGTGTACCCAAGAGAGGTGAAAATTGAATAGTAATAATTTTAGGTAGGACTAAATTAGCTTTGCACTGAAAAGTGTATCCGGCTGTTTGTCCTGCCTTTTTTATTGGAAATGAGCAGGAGATGGCAGAAAAGAAGCTGATTTGGTCTGAATGTAAGTCATCTCGCAAAAAGAGAGGTGGCTGTATATGGAAGTATTGTCTTATGAAAGCAAGAGCAGAGTGTGATCGAATATAAATCGCTGGCAGATATTTCAGAGACAAGGAAAATAGGATAGAAACACAAACCGAAAGGTACGGGTAGCTGTATGAACAAAATTAGTAAGATTTGGAGGAACAGAAAAATGAATAACAAGTTAGAAGTAATAGGAATTGATCACGGCTGGTCAATGATGAAAACCGTAACTCAGGTATTTGTCACAGGGGTAAAGGAGATTACAACTACTCCGGCACTTTTTGGAGATGTTCTTGAGTACGACGGTAAGTATTACAAGATTGGAACAGTAAGGCAGGAAGTGAAAGATACAAAGGTTGAAGATGACAGCTTTTATCTTTTGACACTGGCAGCAGTCGCAAAGGAATTGAAGAAAAGAGGATTGTCAGATGCAAAGGTATTTCTTGCAGTAGGACTTCCACTTACCCGATTTGGAGCAGAGAGAAATAACTTTATTAAATACCTGACCAAGAATAAGCGTGTTGATTTCAGATATGAAAATGAAGCATACCATATTGAGATTGACGATGTGGCGGTATTCCCACAGTGCTATGCGGCTGTGGTTGACAAGATACCGACTATGGCAAAGAAAACGCTGGTTGTTGATATCGGTAGCTGGACAATAGATATTATGCCCGTGATTAACAAGTCACCGGACGAATCAAAGTGTGTTACCGTGCCAAGAGGACTTATTACCTGTATGCGTTCTATCAATGAGCAGTGTGTAAGACAGCTCAATGGGGAAGTTGATGAAACAGAAATCCAGAATATTATGCGATATGGCAGGTCTGATATAGATGATGAATACCTTGCGATTATCAAGGCTGAGATAGAGGACTTTGTTGAAAAGGTATATAACTCAATCCGTGAGTTTGGTTATAACCTTAAAACTACACCGATTGTATTTGTAGGTGGCGGGGCAGTGGTAATGAAGAATTTCAGCAATCACGAAGCAAAGAATATCTCTTATATCCTTGATGTAAAGGCAAATGCCAGAGGATATGAACAGCTTGCCATTATGGGATTGAAAACTGCTAAGAGACTTGCATAGGGGGTAGTCATATGGCACGAAGGCATATTATGGAGAGCACATTCCGACTGAATCTGCTCAATCCTCAACACGCTAAAATCAATGAGGTCATAAAGGGGCTTAATCCAAAGATATATAAGTCAAAGAATCAGTTCCTGATTGAAGCCTGTGAGTTTTATATTGACCACTATGGAGAGGATGATATTCCCTCCAAAGAGGAAAAGAGATATGAACAGTTTGTAACGAGGGACGAGATAGAAAAGATAAAAAAGGAAATTGAGTATTCTGCAATGAGTGAGGCAAGAAAAGAGGTCATTTCTTTACTTGGGGGAGCTTTGGCGGGAGTGAAGAACAGCCAGCCGGTAGTGATTGCAAACCCACAGGAAGATATGGAAGAACAGCCGGAAGAAGATGTTATGAATGATTCAGATGTTGCAGGATTGGCAATGGGATGGATGTTGAAAGGAGATTGATTATTATGAGAAGAATTGCAGGAGCCGTAGGAACCGCTGTTTTACAGGTACTCAAGTGGATGCTGAAAATTGTTCTTGGAGCATTCAAGCTGTTCTTGGGACTTGTCAGGTTAGTTCTTCTTCTATTCTGTCTGGTAGCAAGAGCATTTCTTTCATTCGTAAGAATGGGAACATTTTGAGGGGAGGTGAGACTATGGAGGTAAAAGGCTTCTTTCCTGCTTACAGGAAAAACAGAAGACTTGTGAAGTATTTCTTTAAATTTAAGAAATTGTTATAATCAAGGAGGTTAAAATGCACAGAATACGGGATTGTCCGGAATGAGCTGACGGGTATATCAAAGAGAAAATAAAAACAATCAACCTTGCGGGGGAATGTAAGCCAATGACTTATGTTCCCCCGCTTTTTTTGTTTGGAGGATAAGCAGATATGATGAATTATGAGATTTTTAAGGAAGTAGTAAAAGAGAAGTTTATGGACTATATGCCGGATAACTTCAAAGGTATGGAGCTTGTAGTTATGCCTGTGGAAAAGGTAAATATGACCTATGACGGTATCAGTATCAGAGGCAAAGATACTAATATTTCTCCTACTATTTATATCAACGATATGTATGAGAAATATCAGAACTGTGGTGATCTGGAGGAAACACTGATGGCGGCATGTGACCTTATGGCAATGGAGTTTGCAAAGACACCACAAGTTGTTGATGTTGACAGCTTATACAAAGATGCCAATGAAAAGGTAGTATTCCAGCTTATCAATACGGAACAGAACAGGTCATTTCTGGAGCAGGTGCCACACAGAGAATTTCAGGATCTTTCCATTATCTATAAACTTGTGATAAATGCGGATGCTGAAAGTATTCAGAGTATAAAGGTTACGAACAGCCTTGCGGAAAGATTTGGAATGAATGAGGAGCAGCTTTTTAAATATGCGGCTGAAAACACAAGAAGAATCTTACCGCCAAGAATAAGAAATATGAATGATGTTATGAAAGAGATGTTTTTAAGTGACGGGATGCCGGAGGAGATAGCAGAGATGATGATCAGGGAAGTTCCACCGGAGCAGACTCTGTGGATAATCTCCAATAACAGGGGAATTGACGGTGCAGTATCAATGCTTTATGAGAATGAGCTTCACGAACTGGCAGAAAACCTTGAAAGTGATCTGTATATCCTGCCTTCAAGTGTGCACGAAGTTCTTGCGGTGTCTACTGAGCTGACCGAACCGGAGGAGCTTGCACAGATGGTGGCAGAGGTGAATATGCAGGAGGTGGCATTGGAAGAACGACTTTCCAATCAGGTGTATCACTATGATAAAGATTTAAGGAAACTCACACTTGCAACGGATACACCGAACAAGAGACTGGACGGTATCGTGGCAGAGCCGCAGCTTGTATATGACGCAAAGGAAAAGGCGAGATAGGAGGCAGTTATGGAGCAGGAACTTACCGTAGAAGAACTGATTGCTCTTGTAAACAGCCAGAAAGGTGACTTTATTATCCGTATTGAGTTTGGAGAGGAGGCGGATTCCTGTGACAGAGAAGAACGACTTCAAACTTGATGTTGTATCCATAAGGCTTGTAAAGGAGGCTCCGATTTATTCGGAGCAGTCCTTTAACAAGCCGGAAGAAGTAGCTGCCGTAATGGGAGAATGTATGTGCCAGTTCGACAGGGAAGTGGTGTGTGTTGTAAATCTCAGCTCCGACCTAAAGCCTATTAATGTGCATTTTGCAAGTGTGGGTTCGTTGAATGAAGCAATGGCACACCCAAGAGAATTATTTAAGTCAAGTATTTTAAGTAATGCTGCCAGTATGATGTTGATCCACTGCCACCCGTCGGGAAATATATTTCCCAGCAAGGCAGACACGATGATGACGGACCGTATGAATAAGCTGTGTGAGCTTATTGGAATCCCTCTTTTGGATCATATCATCGTGGGAGGGGATAACCGTGCCTTCTTCAGTTTCAAGGAAAAGGGAATGATTGATAATCCAAGAATTACACTCAGTACGGATTACAGGAACCTTGATATTAAGTCACCGCTTGTGGCAGAGCAGGGAAAGGCAAGGTGAGAGTATGGAAGGAAGATTTACAGAGGAGGAACTTGCCATAGCAAAGAGCGTAGATCTTTGTGCCGTTGCAGAAAGTCTCGGTTATACCGTAAAGAGGATTGGAAAATATCACACCTTAAAGGAAATGGACTCAATCCGTATCTATGACCGCAGTCATTGGTACAGATGGTCAAGGCAGTTTGATAAGGGAAATAATGGCGGCTCACAGATAGATTTCCTCCGTGTATTTGGCGGAATGAGTGTAAAAGAGGCTGTATTCTGGCTCTTGGATTTTGCCGGATACCGGAGAATTGAAAGCACGGGAAAGCAGCCGCTTGTTCATCAGGTCACAAAGAAACAGCCACAGGAAAGAAAGCCTTTTGTGCTTCCGCAGCCAGCAGGGGATAATTCCTACCTGATATCCTATCTTAACAATGAGCGTGGAATCAGTAAGGCAGTGATAGAACTGTTTTTAAAGGAAAATCTCATATATGAGAGCAGGCATTATCACAATATTGTCTTTAAAGGAAATGACAAGAATGGAGTAACCAGATTTGCAAGTATGCGTGGTGTATTTGATAAACAGGGAAAACCATTCAAGTGTGATGTGGAGGGGAATGATAAGAACTATGGATTTAATGTGGTGAATGTAAACAGTACAGAGCTTGTTGTATTCGAGGCAGCAATCGACCTTATGAGCTATGTGGATATATTTGCCGACCATGAATCAAATAAGCTGGCTCTTGGAATGCTTGCAGATGCCCCGCTTGCAACTTTTCTCAGGGAACACCCACAGATTTCTTTTATCCGTTTCTGCCTTGATGGGGATTCACCGGGCAGGAAAGCAGCCGCAGAACTTATGGGAAAATACTATGGACTGGGCTATGAGGTTGAGGACTGTCCGCCACCAGCAGGCTATAAGGATTACAATGAATGGCTTGTTGCAACAAAACTTAATCTTGCAGATCAGAAAAAGGAGCAGATGACCATAGCCGGACAGTGCCATTAAAAAGTGGTGGTAAAAAGCAGTGGTTTTTACGGAAGATGGTGGAACAAAGCGGTGGTTTTTTCAAAAAGTGATAGAACAAAGTACCACCACTTTCCGATGCTGTTTTTTCCTATGAATATAAATTATAAAAAGTGGTGGCATAAAGCGGTGGTTTTTACCGGAAATGGTGGAACAAAGCGGTGGTTTTATTCAAAAGTGGTGGAACAAAGTGCCACCACTCTATATTTGGCAGGGGTATTAGGGGAATGTTCCCCTAACTAGATGGCATTAGGACAGAGATGTCTCTAATGCGTATCTAGCAGTCGCCGGGGACTTACCGGTGACTGGAGCCATAGTGAATATCTACGAAACACGGATAAGGAGGTGCAAGGTGGCAGAGAACAGGGAAATAACACTTTTTTCAGAACCAGAGGAACTGATTGCCTGGGCAGAAGTATATGATAAGCAAATCAACCCTTCGATAGAAGATGCTGCACTTCTTCTTAATTATATGGAAGGACATGATTATGCAATCGGAATGGATGCAGAGGGGAAGATGTACAGACAGGATATGGCAGAGGAAAACGGTGAGATAGAGCCATTTCCGATAGATGATGTGATTGATAAGGTGTGTGAGTGGAATTATGATCTGATACTTCACGCAGAGGCAAAGAAAGATGATCCGAAAGATTTTCAGGAATATTGCGAATTTCAGAAAAAGTATGACAGTTTAAAGGCAGATGAGAGGGTGTTAGACCGATTATTTGATAAAACCAGTCATGCAAAGGAGATTGATGCTGTTGCAACGGCACTGGTGGAAGCGTTTATCAGTAATCTGGAGGGCAAGGGTGATTTGGAAAAGGCGGCAGCCACGATAGCACAAGGAATAAAGGATTACAGTACAGATAAGAGGGGAAGGTGAGCGTATGGCAGATAAAATCCACTGTATCAGGAAAACGCTCCGTCTTATGCCGCAGGAGGCAGAAATGCTTGCAAAAAAGGCAGGGGAGAGCGGAATGTGTGAAGCAGATTATTTAAGACTGCTCATCAGCCAGAAACCGAATGATTACCCGGAAGTCAGGGAACTCTTAAAAGAGCTTATCAATGAAGTGAACCGTATTGGAATCAATATCAATCAGATCGTATTCAATAACAATGCAGGACTTTATTCCAAAGAGGATAAAACACAGCTTGTTGCCTATATGCGTAAACTGAACAAGAAAGTAAATGAGGCGGTGGTGCAGATTGGCAATCAGTAAAATCCTTAATATGAAAGATTGTGGCGGGCATTTTCACGGAAAACATTTAAAGCGGGCACTTGATTATGTGATGAACCCGGACAAAACACAGGATGGCAGACTGGTGGGTGCAATAAACTGTCAGGTCGATACCGCATTTGAGCAGATGAAGGAAACCAAGCGTAATTTTGGAAAAATTGATAAGCGTCAGGGGTATCATATCATACTTTCCTTTAAGGAAAATGAGGTAAATCCGGATACGGCATTTGAAATTACACAGAAATTTGTGGAGGAATATCTTGGTAAGTCATACGAAGCGGTGTTTGTGGTACACGATAATACAGCCCATGTTCATTCCCATATCGTATTTAACAGCGTGAGTTTTGTGGACGGTAAAAAGTACCGTTACGAAAAAGGGGACTGGGCAAAGTATATCCAGCCTATCACGAACAGGCTGTGTCAGGAATATGGACTCTCCATTATTGATGTGGATGATGAGAAAAAGGAGAGGCAGCACGAAAGCTATAAGGAATGGAGTGAGTACAGGGAGGGTAATTTTGTATGGTCCGATATGATAAAAAGAGACTTGGATGCCTGTATTTTGCAGGCGAAGGACTATGAGGAATTTCTCGAACTGCTGTCTGAAAAGGGATATCAGATAAAGCAGGGAAAACATCTGGCAATCAAGCCACAGGGTATGACAAGGTTCAGAAGGTGCAAATCTCTTGGGGATATGTATTGTGAGGAAGCAATCCGGGACAGGATTGTAAAAGAGGATATTGCGTTTTATAAGAGTAAACAGGATATACCGAAAGTTTCCATTGTAAAGTGCAGAGTTAAAAGATACCGCAGGGCAGGCTTGTCAGGACTTCAGAAAAAGCATTATGCGAAGCTGTACCGGGTGGGAAAACTCAAAAAAAGACCATACAGTCAGGTATGGAAGTACAGGGAGGATATCCGTAAAATGCACAAGCTGCAGGAACAGTATTTGTTCCTTGCAAGGCATAATATCCATTCAGCAGAAGAACTTGTGGGGACGATAGCTTCTCTTACGGATAAGAAAAAAGAGACTTCGGCAGAAAAGAGCCGGATTTATAAAGCAAGGGAAAGGAGCATGGAACTTTTTACTGCGGCTGATGAGATGGAAAACTTAAAGCCAGCAGAGCAGTCATACAGGCTTGGAGATATCTTCTTTGAAGATGAGCATAGGAAGTGGGTGGCACTGGAGCAGGAATTACAGGCACAGGGATATTCGCTTGAGGAAGTGCAGGCTTTAAGAAGACATTACAAAGAGGAGTATTCAGAAGTGTGTGCGAGAGAAAAGGTTGTATGCAGGGAACTGAATACGGGTAAGGCAATATTAAACAGCATGATCCCGGACAGTATTTCAGATGGAAGAAAGACCGAATACAACAGAGAGATTATAAGAGACAGAAAAGAGCAGCCAGTAAGATAGGCTGTTTTTTTACGCAGTTAGGAGGAGCATATGGAACAAAATCTGAATGACAAGCCGTTAAGCAATATGCAGATTGCCAGATATATTGAGTCATTGAGAAAAGAAATGAATTTCGATGATGAGGTGTACGGGCTTGTAAAAAGTGATCTTGAGGATGGACTTACGCAGGAGCAGACGGAAAAGTATTTGGATAAGAATTTTAACATCGGACAGATGAGAGTGTTATCGGAAGGTCTGCATAAGGGGATTCCGGAGGAACTTTTTAATATCCTTCACAATAATAAGCTCTCCGGCAATCAGATGAAGGTATCACTGGAATTTTATGAAAAGGGAGTTCCGGTTGAAACCATACAGGAAGCTGTGGCAAGGGGAGAGAAGCCCGTTGTGATGAGAAGATTATATGAAGAAGTTCTGGCACAGCTTTCAAAGGCTGCGGAGCAGTATACGCAGGACTCAGAGTATGTGAAAGAACTGATTGCACAGATGGAAATGGTAGTGGAGAAAATCAACTATCAGGAGGAAAGATACGATGCCCTTAATAAAAAATTATCCGATGTTGAAGTATTAAAGGAAGATAAGGAAGTCACGGAAAGGCTTGTAAAGGAAAATGAGGACAAGGATGGAATTATCAGCCATCAGCAGGATGAACTTAATAAGGCAAGCAGCACGATTGCAAGATTAAGAGATAGCATTGAGCATAAGGACAAGGAGATGGAGCGTATGAGAGACAGGATAGAATCTCTTGAGGATAAGATTATGAGTGCGGCATCTGATGATCAGAAGGTTGCGGAAAAAGAGGAAAAGGCTGGACCGTCAGAGGTTTTGGCAGCTACTGATAATAAGGAAACAGTGAAAACACTTGCAGATTCACAGGCAGTGCCACCTATGTACAATGGAATACCCGTGTATTATCAGATACCTGTTACGGACTCTGCCGGGCGTGTAATCCAGCATCTTCCAGTTGAGCGTACAGAAAGAAAATCAAATGGTGGTATTGCGGCACTTTTTGCCAGACTTTCATTTAAAAAGAAGTCAAGAGCCGACATTGTAAAGCTGGTTGCAAGCGGTGATCTTGTGCCTGCACAGCTTGTCCAGATAAAAAGTGCCATAGAAAAGGGACTGACAGAAGGGCAGCTTGTGGAACTTATCAATAATAATGTCTCAGCAGAAAAGATGAAAGAGATTATTGAGATTGCCGTGCTTGAAAACAGTATGGCAGGTTAGGAGGTACTTATGAATTTAGCAGTAGTCAATGAGGCGGTAACAGGGATGAACGGTGTAGAACACGAGTTCACGGAAGAAGAAAAAAACTTTGTGGTGCAGTTTGCTTTCCGAAGCGGCAGTAAGGAAGATACGATTTCCCTGATCGAAGCTCTGGCACATTCCACGGATAAGGTACAGTCCGAGGAGATTATGGTCACATACAGGTCAAAGTACGATATAAAGCCTGCGTGGGTGGAACAGGTCGAAAACCTGCTTGTGGCACTTGAGATGTACCGGATAGAGGAGGAAAAAGCAATCAGTCATCTGTCTGATATTTTAACAGCATATGGTATTGATGTTTCAGCAGAGGAAATCCGCAGTACAAAGGCGGAAGAAATAAGGACAACAATAAGAGAGAAAGCGGAGGTGCGATAATGGCAGAGGAAATTCAGGAAGCGGTACAGATTATCCGTGTCGCATATGACGGGATAGAGATTGCTATGAAAGTAGGCAGTGGCGGTATTGCCGCCATGCAGAAGGCAATCGACTTTTTAAAGGGGATGCTTGATTATGAAAAGTCGTTGGGAAAAACATCTATGAGAAAGCTGCTCTTAAAGGGCGGGGATTTGCAGGTATTGCAGTTTAAAACGGAAGATATGAGAAAGGTTGAGAGAATGGCAAAGAAATACGGAATCCTGTATTCGGTTCTTCCAGACTGTAACAAGACAGACGGTATGAGTGAGGTCATCTTTCATACAGAGGCAGTTCCCCGTGTGAATATGATGATACAGAAGCTGAAATTTGGCAGGATTGCCACCTTTGATGACTATCTGAAGAATGGAGATGAAAAGTCCCTCGGCAAGCTGATGGATTTTTTGAGAAAACAGCAGGGAAACGAGAAAAGCCACACGGTAGAAGGGGATAAGGTAAATTCTGCCATAGACGGACTCATTGAAAAAGTGGGAATGTTTGCTATGGAAAAACAGGCTATCAGTGTGGAGCAGGTCAAGGAGAATTTCAGCATCAATGGGGAGCAGGCAGAAAATGTAATAAAACAGCTTGAGACAATCGGGGTGCTTGGCGGCAGGAGTGAGGATGGTACACACAAGGTAATGATGGATAAGGAGGCTTTCACTAACCGGATCAGAGGGTATCAGAGCCTTGCGGACAGAATGAGGGCAATATCTGCCTCAAAAAATACGAACCTGTCAGATGTTACGATCAGTAAGAAACTTATTGCAGAAGAAAACGACCATGCAGTAAAGACCAGAGTTCCGGGAACATGGGGAAAAGATGTCAGATATGTGTGGCTGCATAAGGAGAACGTTATGGATATCCATAATGGAAAGACAATGCTCACATTCCTTGATACCAGCAAGGATTACAAACTCTATGATGAGCAGAACCGTGTGGTAACTACGAAAAAGGGAGACGAACTTTATACGCATTATGATAAGGTAGAATCATCTGTCAGGGAGCGATATGAAAAGGTTCAGAAAGAACAGAAAAAGACCACAAAGAAGAAAACGGTTACTACCAGAAAAGAGAGGTAGGAGCCTATGCAGACAACGAAGAAAAAACCGTCACTGATATTTATTTTAGTGGGTGCAGTGTTATCCGGGTATCTTGGTTATCTGATAAATGGTGCATGGACAGAAGGGATTGCCTTTAATGACTTTATGAACAGGTTCAATGAAGTGTGTGCAGTTCCTTTTGCCAATTATTACAATTCAAATACAGTAAACGCAGTAGCCATTGCATTATGTATCTATGCAATGGCTATTATTATGTATTACACCAGCCAGAGAAACTATATGCCCGGCAAAGAATATGGTACAGCAAGATTTGAAAATCCGAAGCAGGTCAATAAGATACTGGCGGATAAAGATGAGAATTTCAACCGGATACTCAGTCAGAATGTGAAGATGTCGCTGGATTTCCGAAGGCTGAAGCTCAACGGAAATATACTTATCTGCGGCGGTTCCGGAGCAGGAAAGACATTTTATGAAGTAAAACCGAATCTTATGCAGATGCCACATAGCTGTTCGTTTATCTGTACTGATCCGAAAGGAGAGATATTAAGAAGCTGCGGGCAGATGTTAAAGGATAACGGGTACAATGTAAAAGTCATCAATCTTTTGGAGATGGATAAATCAGACTGTTACAATCCATTTTCCTATATCAGAGAGGAAACTGATGTGGTGAAGCTGATTACCAATCTTATCAGTAATACCACACCAAAAGGCTCAACGCCGAGTGATCCGTTCTGGGAGAAAGCAGAAGGCTTGTTTTTACAGGCAATTTTCTATTATGTGTGGCTGGAGGTGCAGCCTGCAAAGCGAAACTTTGAGACAGTTTTGAAGCTGCTTGGAGAAGCAGAGGTTAAGGAACCGGGAAAGGCTTCAAAGCTGGATGTCCGTATGAAGTTTCTGGAGGAGAGTTCGCCGCTTGGAGCAAATCACCCTGCGGTCAAACAGTACAACAAATGTATGAGAGGTGCGGGCGATACAGTTCGTTCTATTATTATCAGTGCAAACTCAAGACTTGCATTTCTTGAAAATAAGCAGGTTTTACGACTGCTCTCCAAAGATGAGTTAAATTTGTCTGATATCGGTATTGGAGTAAATGGAGATGGGGAGACAAAGACAGCACTGTTTTGTGTAATCCCGGATAGTGATAAATCCTATAACTTCATTATCGGTATGTTATACACACAGATATTTCAGGAATTGTACTATCAGGCAGACTTTAACTGTGGTGGCAGACTGCCGATCCATGTAACCTTTATGTTAGACGAATTTGCGAATGTCGCATTGCCAGATGACTTCTGTTCGTTGTTATCGACAATGCGAAGCAGGGAGATTTCAAGTATTATCATCATTCAGAATTTCGCCCAGCTAAAGGCACTTTTCAAAGATACTTGGGAAACAATCCCCGGCAACTGCGATACTTTCATCTATCTTGGAGGCAATGAGCAGAGTACACACAAGTATGTCTCGGAGCTTTTGGGCAAGGGGACAATTGATAAAAAATCAAGCGGTGAGACAAAGGGCAGACAGGGAAGCTCATCAAGAAATTATGATGTTTTAGGCAGGGAACTGTTTACACCCGATGAGGTCAGAAAGCTGGATAATAAGAAATGTATTATTTTTATCCGTGGTTTTGATCCCATAATGGACAATAAGTATATTCCATTCCGACACCCGATGTTTAATCAGACAGCGGACGGAAAAGGAAAAGCGTATGTTCATAATACACAGGGAGCAGACCGTATCATCGGACCACCATTTGAGATTTTATCGGAAAAAGCCGTTAAGCATTATGAAAAAATGAAGGATAAGGGAGAGAATGTGTATATTGATACACTGACCTATGAGCAGTTTATGATGCTTGGAGATGCGGAACTGAACAGAAGATTTTCAATGCAGGATGAGGCAGAGCAAAAAGCAAAAATTGACAGGGAGCAGGCAAATGAGCTTGAATATGCCGATGAATCGCAGAAAGAGGAGGACTCAGACAACAGTGGAGGAGAACAGCCGGTAAGAAATCCTGAGAGGGAGAAGCCGAAGTGGGAGGATACGATCACAAACCGAATGATGCACTGGTCATACACCGCAGAGCAGAAAGAGGAAGTGAAGAAAGCACTTGCGGCAGGTGTTCCGAAAGCAACGATTCTTACTTATTTCTATCCGGAAGTGACGGTGGAGAAGATGAGTTCATATCGGAAGAATCAGTAAAGGCGTCGCATAGGCACAGGAACTGTGGTATAATGTGCCTATGCGGAATGAAAGAGTTTCGTAAATTGGGAATTGTATGGTGGTACTTTAATGGAAAAGAAAGATTTTTTGTATACAGTGATTCTAACAACAACAGTATTTGCAGCTCTTATAACATCGATAGCGAATATAATAATTTCTTTGATAAATAGTTATAGATTAAAACATATTGAAGAACAAAAAAAGTTAAATGAAATTGATAAATATCGATATAGCAGGTTGCATGAAATACTAATAAATTGGCATAAATATGATTCTGAAATCAAAGGAGAAACAGACAGTGAAATAGCATTTTATAGATTGCTTAATCAATTTATGGACGATTTGGGGCGTTATGAAATTGCAAAACCGTTACTCGATGCGGGCTATACTGAAGAATTGGAAAACAAAAAAATAGAATGTGAAAATTTACTAAATAATTTAGTTGAAGCTGAGGCACCAGATGGTACACATACAAAGGATTTTCCAATCATAAGAGAAAAATATTTTGCAAGTGGACAAGAGTTCTCGAAATTATTAAAAAATGCCATTAATAGTCAACTTGAATCATTATTAAGAAAAAGCAATATATGATAATTATAGCTTTGTCATTCTTGTAAATGACTTAATATTTAATTCACACAGCACTTTAGCCAATTATGGTTAAGGTGCTTTTTTTGTACCTTGAAAGGAGGTGGTCACAGCAAAACATATCGGGGAAAGCCCGATTTTATCATTACAACAGGCTATGCCTGATCATATAAAGTAACTTTTAACAGCCAGTTAGGGATAAACCCTGCTGGCTATTTTTTTATCGAAAAGGAGACAACCAATATGAGAAAAGAACAGATTATTACGACAACCAACAACAATCAGATGGAGGAAAAAGGTATGAAGCAGAGATTTATTCAGTTTAAGAAAAAATTTGTTCCGGCATTATCCGGAGCCGTTATGGGAGTAATGCTTATGAGCACTACCTGCTTTGCGGCAGGAGGTACTTCGGCAGTAACACAGCCGCTTGAGAACTTAAAAACGCTTGTGATCGCAGTTATCGGTGCAGTTGGAGTAATTATCCTTGCAAAGAATGTAATGGAATTTGCACAGGCATACCAGCAGCAGGATTCATCTACTATGAACTCAGCTTTAAAGGGGGTTGTGGCAGGTATTATCATGGCAGGTATTTCTACTGTACTCACTTTCTTAGGCTTCTAAGATAGGGAAAAAATAATCCCTGTTGCAATAGAAGAAAAGAGGTGAATAACAGGTATGGATATTTTTAAGCTGGGAGACAAAATACTTGCTCTCCTTGAAGCTATGTTTGGATTTTGGAACAATCAGATATCTTTGGTTTTTGCAATGCTTGGACAATCGCCCGTCAGTTTTAAGGGCGGTGGTCCGTGGGCAGTCATCGAGGGAATAGAGCCAATCTTTGTAGCGGTTGGTTCTTCCCTTGTGGTACTGTTCTTTGTTATCGGTTTCTGTTCGGAAAGTATAGATGTGAAAGATGAAATGAGGTTTGAATCAATCCTGCGTATGCTTATCCGATTAGGACTTGCAGAATGGTTTGTTGCCAATAATGTCACGATTATGAAAGCATTTTTTACTTCCATCGGAAATCTGGTAGGGCTTATTTCGGCAGGAACAACAACACAGCTTGCCATTGACAGTGCACAGGCAGATGTTATTAAGGGACTTGGATTTGGTGAAAGTCTGGTAATGCTGATCCTTACGGCACTGCTTGCAATCATCATTATTATCTGTGGTTTCTTTATCATTTACACCGTGTATTTCAGATTCTTAAAAATATTGATCATTGTGCCGCTTGGAGCAATCGCCTGCTCTACAATGGCAGGAAACAGAATGGTAAGTCATACGATGTCAACTTACTGTAAGTATTTCTTATCCTGTGTGTTTGAGGCGGTAACAATGGCACTTGCGATTGTGGTATGCAATGCATTTATCAATGCAGGGCTGCCTTCCTTTACGGGAAGTTATGCAGACTGGGCACAGACACTTATTTATCTGTGTGAAATGACATTTACCATAGCAATGACGGTTGGAAGTGTGAAGGGAGCACAGACACTTACAAGTAAGGCATTCGGATTATAGAAGGAGGCATTTATGGATAATGAAAAGAAACAGGTGACTTATAATTCCAGTTTTTCCGGGGAGACACAGGTAACACTCGATATTCAGCAGTATATGAATAACAAGGCAATGTATATCGGGCTTATGTGTAATGAAGATGGATACGATGAGCCGTTTGGTGATGTGACCGTAAATTTGTCTGTTGCTGCACCGAATTACTGCGGATATCTGAATGTGAATGATATGCCGGATATTGAGAAATTCATCACAGAAAATGAGCTTGGGGAGTTTACAGGATTTACACAGAGGAGTGGTTATTGTGAATATCCTCTTTATCTGTTCAATGTCGATAAGCTGAGAGAACTGTGTCCGGATGGAATGGATATGTATGAGGCAAATATCGGTATGGCAAGAAAGCCGGAGACAAAGGAGTTAGCAAGATAGGGGGCAGAGGACAATGGTTATTGAAATAAACAAAGATATTGACCGTTATCAGGAATCGGTGGCAATGGGACTTACAGCAAAACAGCTTGTATTTTCTATTGCCAGTGTGATAGTCGGTGGCGGTATCGTATTACTTCTTTATAGATATATTGGTCTTACGGGTTCTGCTTATGTGGCGATTCCGTGTGTAGCTCCGATAGCACTTGGAGGATTTTATTCTTTTAATGGAATGAATTTCTACGAGTATATGGGAAAGAAACTGCATTTTATGTTTGGAAATAAGGCTCTTACCTATGTATCTACTGAGGGAGAGCCGATTATCAAGGCTTTTGAAATGGAGCAGAACGGACAGGTAAAGAAGAAAGGTAAAAAAACTCAATCAGAGATTACAACATCTGAGTCAGCAGTAAAGAAACAGGAGGAATTTGAAGAAATGAAGAAAAAGACAAGAAACATGATGTTTGGACTGGCAGCCGTGTTTGTGCTGGCGGTAGCGGGTGTGGCTGCTTATAAAGCAATGCACTAAAAAGGAACCTGCATAAAAACAGATTCCTTAAATGAGGGAAAATCCCTGTCGAAGAATGGAAGTCCAGTTACTTTTCTGATAGAGAAATCGGACTATAATTACAGTCTGCTTTTCTTCATCAATCGTATAAAAGGCAAGGTAATTATTGATTATCACAAAACGAATGCCCCAGCTTGCCAGTACCGGATCATCTACCAGACGGAACTTCTGTGGCAGGTCGGCTAATGAGCCTATCTGCTCAGTCGCAGCATCTAACAGATTATCTGCGGCATCAGGATTTTTGAGGGTAAATTCGATGTAATCCGCAGCACGCATAATATCGTGTTCTGCGGTGGAAGTGATATGAACCTGATGGCTCATCGGCTGCGTCGGCTCCTGATATCAGCCATAGCTTCGGAAAATGGTCTGGTGTTGCCTGTGGCAATATCGTCCATTCCTTCCTTGATCTGGCTGTAAAGTTCAAAGCGGCTGGTCAGTTCTTCGTAGGCTTCAATGCTCATAACGGCAAGGTCGCCTTTTCCATTCTTCGTGATGAAAACTGGTTCAGGATAATTATGACAAAATGTAGAAATTTCATTGTAATTATTCCTTAAATCAGCACTTGATTTGATTGCTGGCATAAAAACACCTCCTTGTTTGATAACGAAATTATACACAAATTTTGTTATGAAGTCAATGGATATACCATTAGTGTTAGCAGGATAAACACAACTATTCATATGTATCTGACCGTGAGGTCGGGAACAAGCCCGTTGGGTGATGTTCCCGGCGGGCTTTCACAGATAAGAAAGCGAGGTTAGAGACAATGGGTTTATTTACGGACGGATTTAAGCTCTTGAAAAAGGCAAGTGAGCCTTTGTATAAGACACCGAAATCCATTCAGGAAACCATAGAGATTATGGCGGTGGCTGAAAACGGTATTTTTGAAGTAAGCAGGAATAAGTATTCCAAGTGTTACCGCTTTCAGGACATCAATTACACAACGGCAACGGAGGATGAGCAGATCGGCATTTTTGAAAGATACTGCAAATTCTTAAATTCGCTGGACTGTAATTATAAGATTACGATTAACAATAAGAACAAAAATATGGAGGATCTCCGTGATAAGGTTCTTATTACAGAAAAAAACGATGGCTTCAATAATTACCGAAGAATTTACAATGACATTATTGAGGAGAAGATTATTGAGGGCAGACAGGGGATTGAACAGGAAAGATACCTGACGATCACGATTGAGAGAAAGAACTTTGAGGAGGCAAAGGCACAGTTTGCCACACTTGAGGCAACAATACACAAGGCTTTCATTGAACTGGGGGCGGAGATTGTGCCGCTTAACGGCAATGAAAGGCTGAAAGTGCTCTATGACTATTACCATCTTGGCGATGAGGGCAGTTTTGATTTTGATATCAAAAAGGCAAAGAAGGTCGGAGCAGATTTTAAGAATGATTTATGTAATGGTATGGTGAAATATTTCCCAGACCATTTTGAGGACGAGAGTAAATACTGCAAGGCACTTTTCATTAAGAAGTATCCCAGCAGTTTATCTGACAGATTTATCAATGAGATTACTTCCCTTCCTGTCCACTCCATTACCAGTATTGATGTAGTGCCTGTGCCAAAGGATTTGACCACAAAGGTGCTTCAGAAGAAATATCTTGGTATTGAGTCGGATATTATCAAGCAGCAGAGAGTCCGTAATAAGAACAATGACTTCTCCACAGAAATCTCTTATGCAAAGAGAACGGAGAAAAAAGAGATTGAGGCAATTATGGATGATGTCCGTGAGAATGACCAGTGTCTTTTCTTTGTAGGAGTTACCATTATCCTTATGGCAGAAAGTAAGAAGGAGCTTGAGAGTGTCTGCGAAACAGTAGAAACAATCGGAAAGCGTAACAGTTGTACGATTGATACACACTACTTAAAGCAGAGGGAAGCACTCAACACGGCACTTCCGATTGGTGTAAGACAGGTGGAAACAATGCGTACCCTTCTTACCCAGTCGCTTGCGGTGCTTATGCCGTTTAATGTGCAGGAACTGAATGACAGCACAGGTAATTATTACGGTATCAACCAGATCAGTAAGAATGTAAATATCGGTAACAGAAAGAAGCTCATCAACGGAAATGGCTTTGTATTCGGAGTGCCGGGTTCCGGCAAATCATTCTTCTGTAAGATGGAAATGGGCAGCGTATTCTTGTCGGGAGATGATGAGATTATCGTCATTGATCCGATGAACGAATATTTTGATATTGCACAGACTTATGGTGGAACCGTGGTAAATATGTCCATATACACGGACAATTATGTAAATCCGCTTGAGATGGATGTGTGGAGTCTTGATCCGAATGATTCAAAGGGAATGATAAGGGAAAAAGGGGAATTTATGCTTGGTCTTTGTGAGCAGTGTATCGGGGACAGCTTAAATTCCAGACAGAAATCAATCATTGACCGCTGCGTGAGAAAGATGTATATCGACATTGCAAGGGGCAGGGAAAAGTATATTCCGGTAATGAGTGACTTCTACGATATCCTTATGGAACAGCCGGAGGACGAAGCAAAGGATATCGCATTGTCTTTGGAACTTTTTGTAAATGGTTCCCTCAATATCTTTAACCACCAGACAAATGTTGATGTAGATAACCGATTCACGGTATATGGTATCAGGGACTTAGGCACGGAGCTTAGTCCTATCACAATGCTTGTTATGATGGAGTCTATTCAAAACAGAATTGTAGAAAACGGGCAGAAGGGCAAGGCAACCTGGCTCTATATTGATGAGTTCCATGTCCTGCTTAATTCGGAGTATTCTGCAAAATATTTACAGCAGCTCTGGAAGAAGGTGAGGAAACAAGGTGGACTGTGCACGGGTATCACCCAGAACGTCGTGGACCTTTTACAGAACTACACCGCCACTACAATGCTTGCAAACTCTGAGTTTGTTGCACTCTTAAAGCAGGCGAATACAGACAGTTCCAAGATGGCAGAGGTTATCGGTGTATCAGAGGCACAGCTTCGTTTCGTAACCAATACTGCATCGGGAATGGGACTTATCAAGTGTGGTTCCGTGGTAATTCCGTTTGATAACCAGATCAGCAAGGACACTGACCTTTACAGACTGTATAACACCAATATCCACGAAAAGATTGCGGAGCAGAAGAAAAGGGAGGCAAAATTTGCTGATTAGAATTGCAATGTATCAGCCATTTGGACTAAGTTCCGGATGGCTACTTTTTTACCTTTTTTAAGGATACAGAAAGAAGGTGGGAACATTGAAGATAAAAAAAGTGGATGACAAGCCTATGGTCATTCACACTAAGAAAAAAGCTAAGATTCATATGCATGAACCGAAGAAGGCTAAAATTAAGGGCAGTAACATTTACACCGTACAGCGTGGTCCGAAAATTGCCAGTGCAAAGATAAATGATACAGGTAAAAAGAAGTCTTATCGTAAGAGTACCATTCATCAGGCAGAGAAGAAAGAAAAGGAACCTTCAAAATTTAAGAGAAATATACGGGAGTCCAATACTTCTATCAAGACGAAGAATACCAATCTTCATATAGCAGGAAGAACGGGAGCACTTGCGGCTGGAGCAGTTACAGAGCAGGTGGAAGGCGGGCAGGAAGTGTCACAGGCAGCTTATCTTGCATATGAAGTAAGCCGTCCGGTTACGGGAACTGCTTCAAGGGGAGCGTCACTTTTCAGAAAGAAAGCGGCAGCCGAAGCAAAGAGGCGTATCAAGAAGGTAGAAACAGGAAAGAAACTGGCAAAAAAGATGGGAAAGAAAGCTGCCAGTGATACGGCAAAAAAGGTTGCCGGTGACACGACAAAGACAGCAGCGAAAGAAACTGCTAAGAACACTGCAAAAGAAACTGCCAAAACTACGGCAAAAGCGGCAACCACAGCGGCAGGTACAGCGGTTGCACCGGGAGCAGGTACAGCAGTCGGCATGGCGGCAGGCTATGCCACAGGTGTATCTATTGAGGCGAAGGATGTGAAAGCAGCGAACCGTAGCAGAAAGATTAAATTTTTTCTGGATAAGATGAAAGAACAGGAAAATCAGACGGACAGTGTTGTAAAACTGGTAAAAGATCTGATTGTAAAAAAGGCAGTTCTCTGGATAAAGGCGGCAGCTCCGATTATCGGACTTGTACTTTTGCTGTTGGTTCTTTTAGTGGTAATCGTTGCAGTTCCGGTTATTGCTGTGATAGCGATTCTTTATAATTCACCATTTGCCTTATTTTTACCGCCGCTGGAGTCAGGAGATACAGTGCAGACAGTTACAAGTGCTTATGTGTCTGAATTTAACCGTGATGTGAATACCAAAGTGAATGAACATACCGGATATGACTTTGGCGAACTGGTGTATGTAGATTATGAGGGAATGGATGAAAATCCAAGTAACTACTACGACATTATGGCGGTCTACATGGTCAAGTATGGTGTAGGCGATACTGCAACAATTATGAATGATATATCAAAGGGGTGGTTGCAGACTGTAGTAAATGATATGTGTTCTTATACTACAAGTAGTGGAACAAAAGATGTGGAGGAAACAGACGCAGATGGCAATGTAACAACTGTTACGAAGTCGGTACTGTATGTAAATGTTACGCTCAAATCATACAGAGATATGATTTCTGTTTATGGATTTAATTCTGATCAGGTAGAAATGCTTGAGCAGATCATGAGTCCGGAGTTTATGGGACAGCTTGGATATGCCGGAAGTGGAAGCGGTGGAGGCGGTGGAAGCCCCGGAGTAAGTTCCATGACAGAGGATGAAATAAATGCAATCCTCAGTGGTATTACAGATAGCAGGCAGAAAGCAGTCTGCTCTTATGCCCTTCACAGAGTGGGTTATCCTTACAGTCAGGAATTAAGAGATAGTGGCAATTATTATGATTGCAGTTCACTTGCGTATTATTCATGGAAGGATGCAGATGTGAATATCAGTTATGGAGGAGCAACTACAGCAGCGGCAGAAGCACAGGGACTTGATGAAGCAGGAAAGACCGTATCTTATGATGAAATGCAGCCTGGTGATCTTATCTTTTACAGTTTCACAAACAACGGAAGATATAAGAATATCAGCCATGTGGCAGTATATGTCGGCAATGGCAAGGTGGTAGAAGCCCTGAATGAAAGAGTTGGCGTAGTTTACCGTGATGTGGCAAGTGTTGGAAAGATTGTAGTAATTGGCAGACCATAGAAAATTGGCAGAGAGGGCGAAAGTCCTCTCTGGGACAGGAGGTAAGAATGGATTTAAAGGATATGATTCTTGTAATGGAGAATTATAAGGGAACAGAAAGAAATATGCTTATGACTTTGGAAGATTATAAGAAGTTCGTTGCCATTGATGATATGTCAGAGCTTGCAGATCAGATGCTGCTTCTTGGAAGAACGCTTGCGGAAGGTTTTACAGAGTATTACAGGGCAGCAAATGTTACAGTTTTTGCAAAATTCTGTAGAGATGATGTGGAACTGGGACGCTTTTTGCAAGGATATTATAATGATTCAAAGAAATTTTACTTTGATAAGGCAACAAGTTCCCCAGAGTGTATTACAAAGATGGATGAGATTGGAATGACGGATAGAGGCTGGATAGATGACTTTATCCTGCATTATGAAAAATGCGACAGGACATTTGAAAGAGGGCAGACATTTCATAATTTTAATGACCACGATTATATGGTACTTGAAGCATTATCTCCACGCAATCTTGTGGTAATGGATATGAAAAGCGGCTCTCTCACGATTGCTCTTGGAGCAACAGAGTATAAGCGATATCCGAAAGACGAGGAGCCAACTAAGGATAACACAGCGATTGGGGTATCGTGGGAGCACGGGATTTATCTTGGTTCCACACTTTCGCAGACCAACTTTAAGGCATATAAAAGAGAATACGGGACACCTGAAAAGATAAAAGATGTTTATGATTACAGGGCGAAACTCAAGCAGAAGTTTTATTTTTATCAGGATTTGTCAAAGGATGATGATATTCCAAAAAATATGCAGAATGATTTCCTGCACCAGATGTATAAGGAATTTGGAACGATAGAGGAGGAATATTTTTATGACAGGCTTGAAGATGGAAAGTATGATGAAGGTTTTAAGGAAAGACAGGTAAAAGAAAAAAAGAGCCGATGAGGAAAAATGGAATTGGAGGCTGATATCGAATGGAAAAAGAATTTGATATTGAGATAAAAGAAGTTCTCTCAAGGGTAGAGACAGTAAAGGCAGAGTCACTTGACGATGCCATAAACAAGGCAATGGATATGTATTATTCAGAACAGATAGTCCTTGATGCGGAGGATATGAAGGGAGTTGATTTTTCGCCATACAGCGAAGAACAGCTCCCTTCTTCATTAAAGGAAAATGGAGGAAAGACACGATGAAAAATGAGCAGACAGCAGTTATTAAGGATATGGAATTTTTATTAAACGAACTTCATAAGGAATGGGAAAGACCGGGAGAGGTAAAATCGTCTGTCAGTATTCCATATGAGAAAGTTGAGGAAATCAGCAGAAAGCTGAATGTGATTGTCTATGAGACACAGCAGTCGGCTGACAGCGACGGACTTGCCTTTAAGCAGAGCATAGCCAAGTCAAAGCAGTGTTATGTGCTTCTCAGGATTATGCGAAAGATTGTAAAAGGAAAGGGCAAATGTGATGGACAGGCGGTTGATGCAGAATTTGTGATTGAGCTTGACGGGGAGGAGTCAAAGCTCTTTAAGGAAATGTTTGCAGAATTACTGAAGTAAAAGGAGGGTGACACATGAGTGTTGATATGAAGGTCAAAGCGATATATGATTCAGAAATCAGCAACATCACCCGTTCTGAAAAGAACTGGAAAGATGTATTAAAAGTTGCTGGTCAGTTATATCGCTATGAATTTGATAATATCGTTATGGTAACAGCTCAGAGATCACCGGAGAAAAGTACCCTTATGGCAGATTATGACACTTGGAAGAAAGTGGGAAGATATGTAAAGCGTGGAGCAAAGGGCTGTGCTATCTTCCCCTCAAGGGCACTTAATCCCCGTATGAGATATATTTTCGATATCAGTGATACAGGCGGAAAGAATGTGAAGCTGACTTGGGATCTGGAGGGGGAAAACCTGAAAAGTTATGCAGACTTTCTGGTATCGGAAGGACAGATGGAGCGGTATAAAAGCGATGACAGGGAATCACTAAAAAATACGCTAAAACAGTTTACAGGAACAAATGTTTGGAATATAATAAAAGAGGAGTTCGGGGATAGAATGTCCGAACTAATGCAGCTATCAGGTAGTGTGATAAAGGAATTCAACGAAAAACGCAAGGGCTTACAGCAGGATAGCGATATGGAGCAGTTAGTATATTCCAGTGTTATGTATGCTGTAGGGACGAGATGTGGATTTGACTTATCTGTGCAAGAACAGGATTTCAGTCAGATTGTAAATATCAAAGATGAGGAGATAGTTTACCGTCTTGGTTCCCTTGTATGCGATGTCTCCTGTAGTGTTCTTAGAGAATTTAGTAGGAATTTACAAACGATTGAGAGCGAAAGGAGAATATCATATGTTAGAAGCAATGACTTACAAGGAAGTGGACGGACTGCTGTATCCGGAGCTGACAATGCCGGACGAGACAGAGGATTTAACGAAGCTGGGCAGATACGGGAGAATGGCAATGAAGTATCTTCTGGAGAACGAACCGGCAAGGTACAAGACACTGATGAGATTCGGGAAGATGTACGAGAAGATGTCGGCAGTAGAGGAGGAAGCAAACCAGCTTTACGATCAGTTGGAGGAACAGTATCTAATGAAGCACAAGCCACAGAATCCGTCATCGACAATGGAGATGTGGAAGATAAGAGAGCAGGCGAAGATGCAGGCAGAGGAAGTAGTGCTCCACCAGATCGTGATGAAGTTTCATTAGAAACACAGGAAGAATTAAATAGAGAGCTTGATGAGATTAACTCATTGGGTGTCAGTAAGGAAGCCGAATATACACAGGCTTCCTTTTTTTTCGACCAAAACGGGCAGGCAAGTTTTGGTGTGAAGCAGCCGGAGAAAACCAGACACAATGAATTTATGCGTCAGTTCGAGGAGGATAAAAAGGCTGCCCTTGCCAGAAAATATAATTACCTTAATCCAAAGAAAGCAGAGAGTGTACCAAGTGAGTATGTAAAAGAGATACTTATGAAAGGAACTGGCTTTGTCGGTGGAAAAGGCAGGGTGTGTGAAATCTATCAGACAGAGATAGACGCAGGAACCAGAGCAAAGCGTATCAAGGCAGAATATGGTCAGGGGGGTGCAAGCTGGCCGCTTGACGGTCTAGGCTTGCACGGGTATGACACATTTCACGGTTCGGGACTTCGTATCCAATGGAAAGATGAAGATGGAGAAGTAGAAGGATACGTTTCGTGGAAGAATGTCGAAAAGGAAATCGGTGTACTTATCCTTACCGGAGAATACCAGTCGGAGACACCTCGTATTGATGAGCTTGCAATGGACGGACTTCGTGAAGATGATGAAGTCATTGACGCAGAGTACCGTGAAGTTGATACGCAGGAGGAGAAATCAGAAATTGATGATTATGCTATTCCTGATGAGCCTGACAGTTATGCTGTAAACAGAAAGGCGGCTGAGTTACGGTATATCAAGCCGATTGATTATGCTGACCGTGTAGCTGCAATGGATAAAGATTTAAGAGATGCCATTGAGATACTTGTGTCAGAATGTAGCTGTTACACACCATTCCGTGCTTTCCTTATGGATGTGGTGCAATCGGATTTTGCATTTATGCCGAATAAGCTGGAACTGATCTGTGAGATAGCGATGGGAAATGTTCAGGGTGAGAGAAAGGCATATTGCAATAATCAGTATGGACTCACAGAATACACTTTAAGCAGTGCAGATGTGAAAGTAAGCTACAAAAACAGAAATGGAGAGAGGGCAGGGGATACCGTATCATGGCGTGAGGTATATGAAATCTTATCCTATATGGTAAAACAGCCATTGTACTGTGGAGAGGACCAGAAGGCAATCTATCAGACCATAAAAAATAAGATTGACAGGGAAAAGATGAATCCTGTTTATCGCAAGTTCTTTGATATTGAGGACAGTGTGAGAGAAAGCCGTCTTAAAACCAGAGAACGGGCGATTGCATATGGCTTGAATACCAAGATTGACACGGATGGTCGTATAATTTCTGATGAGGATAAGAATGTATCGGCAGATATTCCACAGAAGGATACCGAACCACAGGAGGCTGCCCCTGAAACACCTGCACAGGAAGTATTACCGCCAGTGGAAGGTCTGCGTGGAAAAGAAAAAACACAAGACCAGACAAAACTCAATTTCCACTATAACCTGTGGGAAACAGAAAAGGGCGGTGCAAAGACCAGATACCAGTGGAACATTGACGCAATCCGTACACTAAAGCAGATTGAAGCAGAAAACAGACTTGCCAGACCAAAGGAGCAGACAGTTTTATCAAAGTTTGTCGGCTGGGGTGGCTTGTCACAGGCATTTGATGAGAATAATGCTGCGTGGAGCAAAGAGTATGCAGAACTGAAAGAGCTTCTTTCCGATGAGGAATACAGTGCGGCAAGAGCAACTGTAAATAATGCCTTTTACACTTCGCCGGAGATTGCAACGTGTATCAATTCAGCCCTTGTGCAGTTTGGGTTTAAAGGCGGAAATGTCTTGGAGCCGTCTATGGGTATCGGTAATTTCTTCGGAAGTATGCCAGCACCAATGCAGCAAAGCAGGCTGTACGGAGTGGAGCTGGACAGCATATCGGGAAGAATAGCAAAACAGCTTTACCAGAATGCCAATATCAGTATTACAGGATTTGAAAACACCACATATCCGGATAACTTCTTTGATGTTGTTATGGGAAATGTGCCATTTGGAGATTATAAGATATTCGATCCAAAGTACAACAAGTATAACTTCCGTATTCACGATTATTTTCTGGCAAAAGCACTCGATCAGGCAAGACCGGGAGGTATGGTTGCAGTGATTACCACAAAGGGAACACTGGATAAGAGCAATCCGACTATACGAAAGTATCTGGCTGAGAGGGCAGAACTTGTGGGAGCAATCCGACTTCCGAATACTGCATTTAAGGATAATGCAGGAACTGAGGTGACTGCGGACATTCTTTTTTTACAGAAAAGAGAGCGAAAAATTGATATAGAGCCTGACTGGGTACATCTTGGTGTCACAGGTGATGGCATAGCAGTCAATTCCTATTTTGCAGAGCACCCGGAGATGATGCTTGGTACAATGCAGTATGATACAAGGATGTTCGGACAGGACAGCAAATATACCGTCTGTGTGAATAATGATGAGAACTTCAATCTGTATGAAGCACTCAATATGGCAATCAGTAACATCAAAGCACAGATGACAGATTTTGAGAGACTGGCAGAGAATGAGGAACAGACAGAGGAAGTCATTCCCGCTGATCCGGATGTCAGAAATTATACTTACACATTCTTTGAAGGAAAACTTTACTACAGGGAAAATTCAGAGATGGTAAGGCAGAAAGTATCACCGACAGCGGAGGGGCGTATTAAGAGCCTTGATGAAATCAGACAGATAACAAGAGAGCTGATTGATATCCAGATGGAGGGCTGTAGTGATGAGGAGCTTGCAGACAAACAGCAGCTTTTGAATGTAAAATATGATAAATTCGTTGGAAAGTATGGAGCAATCACTTCCAAAGCAAACCGTACAGCGTTCAGGGATGACAGCGATTATCCGCTTCTTTGCAGTCTTGAAGAAGTAAATGAGGACGGGGAGGTGAAGAAGGCTGATATGTTTTATAAGCAGACGATTAAAGCAAAGTCCGTGGTGGACAGGGTAGAAACTGCAGTTGAGGCTCTTAATGTATCGGTCAATGAGTTTGGATATGTAAATATTCCTTATATGCTCTCCATTTATGAAACAGACAGGGATACTCTCATAAAGGAACTCGATGGAATTATTTTTCTTAATCCTGACCGTTACAATGAAAATAACCCGGACGCAGGCTGGGAGACAGCAGATGAATATCTGTCAGGCAATGTAAGGGATAAGCTGCGTGTTGCAAAGGCAATGGCGGCGGATACCGATAATCCGCAGGCAGAAAGATTTGCCGCCAATGCCGCAGCCTTAGAGAAAGTTCAGCCGGAATGGATTGAAGCCTCGGATATAGATGTAAAGATTGGTACAACTTGGATTGAACCGCTTGATTATGAACAGTTTATCTATGAGCTGCTTAATACACCAAAAAGGGCAAGGGCAATCAGAACGGAGTATTATAATTCCGGTATTCAGGTACACTTGAATAAAATGAGTATGGAATGGTTCATTGAGAACAAAAGTATGGATAAACATTCCGTGGCGGCAACGAAAACTTATGGTACAAGCAGAATGGACGCTTATTCTATTTTTGAGGATACCCTGAACTTAAAAACGGTCACTGTCAGGGACAGGATTGATGATGGTGAGGGCAAGTACCATTATGAAGTCAACAAAAATGAGACAATGCTTGCAAGGGAAAAGCAAAATATGATCAAGGAGAAGTTCAAGGAATGGTTATTTGCAGAACCGGAACGCCGACAGAAGTATGTGGAATATTATAATGAAACCTTCAATAATATCCGCCTGCGTGAGTATGACGGAAGCCATTTGCAATTTCCGGGAATGAACCCTGAGATTGAATTAAAACCGCACCAGAAAAATGCGGTGGCACGAATCCTTATGGGAGGAAATACTCTGCTTGCCCACTGCGTCGGAGCCGGAAAGTCGTTTGAAATGATGGCTGCGTGTATGGAACAGAAAAGGCTCGGACTTTCCAATAAGACAATTATGGTAGTGCCAAAGCCGCTTATCGGGCAGACAGCAAGTGAATTTTTAAGGCTTTACCCGTCAGCAAACATCTTGGTTGCAACGGAGCGTGATTTTGAAAAGAGCCGAAGAAAGCAGTTTGTATCAAGGATTGCGACAGGCGATTATGACTGCATCATTATGTCGCACTCGCAATTTGAGAAAATTCCAATTTCGGCAGAGAGAAAGGAGCGAATGCTTAATGAACAGATAAATGAGATCACCTATGCGATTGATGATATGAAGGAGCGGAACGGGGAACGCTGGACCGTAAAGCAGATGGAAAGCCAGAAGAAAAAGCTGGAGGAACAGCTTAAATCCCTGACCGATGAGAGCAGGAAAGATGACCTCATTACCTTTGAGGAGCTGGGTGTTGACTCTATTATGGTAGACGAAGCACACAATTTTAAGAACCTTGCCATTTTTTCAAAGATGAATAATGTGTCGGGAATCAGCAGTAGTGGGGCTAAGAAGTCAACGGATATGCAGCTTAAATGCCAGTATTTATCAGAGATAAATGATGGCAGGGGCATTGTATTTGCTACCGGAACACCGATAAGCAACACGATGTGTGAGATGTATGTTATGCAGCTTTATTTGCAGAAATCGGCACTTGAGGAGATGGGAATTCATCATTTCGACTCGTGGGCGGCTAACTTTGGAGAAGTAACAACGGCACTGGAGCTTACGGTTGAGGGCAGTGGTTTCCGTTTCAAGAGCAGGTTCAATAAGTTTACCAATCTGCCGGAGCTTATGAACATCTTCCGTGAGGTTGCCGATGTGCAGACAGCGGATATGCTTGACCTTGATGTGCCAGCTCTGCGTGGCGGCAAGCCTATCATCGTGGAGTCGGAGCCGGACTGGTATGTGAAGCAGGTAATGGAAGAATTTGTTGTAAGAGCAGAAAGGATAAGGGGCGGGGGTGTTGATCCAAGTGTTGACAACTTCTTAAAGATTACGCACGAAGCAAGACTTCTTGGAACAGACGCAAGACTGATTGATAAGGACGCACCGAACAACCCGGACGGAAAGCTCAATAAGGTAGCGGAAAATGTCTGGAAAGAATATGTAAAAGGAAATGCTGATGGTCATATAGGCTGTCAGCTTATTTTTTCAGATATTGGAACACCGGGACCGGACAAGGACTTTACGATTTATGATTATCTGAAGGAGTCACTTATCAAGTATGGTATCCCTGCGGAGGAGATAGCATTTATTCACGATGCAAAAACAGACGCACAGAGGGATGCACTCTTTAAGGAAATGAGGACAGGTAAGAAAAAAGTCCTTATCGGTTCGACAGATAAGTGCGGAACCGGAGTTAATGTACAGACACACCTTGTTGCAATGCACCATGTCGATTGCCCGTGGAAGCCTTCTTCTATTGAACAGAGGGAAGGCAGAGGTATCCGACAGGGAAATAAAAACGATGAGGTGGCAATCTACCGATATGTTACAAAACAAACCTTTGATGCATACAACTGGTCACTTGTGGAAAACAAGCAGCGTTTCATCAGTCAGGTTATGACAAGCAAGGCAGTGAGCCGAAGCTGTGAGGACATTGATGAGGCAACACTTTCTTATGCGGAGATTAAGGCGGTTGCTACAGGCAACCCTTTAATCAGGGAAAAGATGGAGGTTGACAATGATGTCCAGAGATTAAAGCTCTTAAAGGCGTCTTATGATAATCAGAGATACGGATTGCAGGATAATTTTATGATCAAGTATCCAAAACTCATCAAAACTGCGACAGAGAAACTTGCCAATGTCAGGGAGGATATAAAGGCAAGGGATAAGGAATTGATTGATAACCCGGATTTTGCCATTACCATAGGCAATGCAACTTATACAGAGCGAGTGGATGGTGGAACCGTAATGCTTGAAGCAATCAGCAAATGTAAGACAGGCGAAACCACTCCAGTCGGTAAGTTTCACGGCTTTGAGCTTCTGGTGGAAAAGAATTTCCTCAGTATCAACTATATGGTGCTTCGTGGAAAGACGGAATACAAGGCAGAACTTTCCACAAGTCCGGTGGGAAGTATGGTAAAGCTGGAGAACCTGTTCAACGGACTTCACGAAAATGTTGATTTTCTGGAAAAGAAGATTGAACAGTACCAAAATGATCTTGAGGCTTCAAAGGCGGAGTATGACAAGCCGTTTGCATATAGTGCAGAACTGGAAGAAAAACTTGCAAGGCAGTATGAATTAAATGCCCAGCTTGACCTTGAGAATGCAAAAGCTATGGACGCAGATCTTGGCGGACTGGACGAAGAAAAGTCTGAGGACAGAATAGAAAATGCGGGTATTGTTGCAGAGGATAAGGGAATCTATATGCCAGACAGAAACAGGAAAAGATAGGAGTGAAACTCTATGAGTATAAGGAAAGTGGTCGCAGGACTACTGATTACAGCAGGGATTGCCATTATGGCAGTCCCTTTTTTCTGGTGTACAACCGGAGAGAGAAACACGAACCAGCTCATAAATGAATTTGAGCAGACATTGGAGGAGAAGCAGGATGAAAGGACAGAGGTTGAGAAAGAGCAAACCACCGTTAGTAAAGAGGAGAAAGCCATTCTTAAAGAAGGCAGTATCATCGGCATTATTGAGATACCGGGAATAGATATCAGATACCCAGTAATGGAAGAAACCGGAAGTGAAATGCTGAATGCCGGGACAGGGAACAATGCGTTTTGTTGTCAGGTGCAGATATAAGGAGGCGGCAGATGAATAAGAGATACCGACTGGGGGAGATAGAAGAAGCTGTATCGGAAATGGAGGAGCTGATCGACACTCAGGACGATATTGCAGAGATTGATGATGACTTTCAGATAGTCGTAAGCGGCTGGTCTGTGTATGTCGAAAGCCTGAATCTGACACTCAGACAGGGAATAGCCTGTGTATGGGATGCAGAGGAAGGATTATTTATGCCTGATTTTGATGTGACTATCGTGTATGAGGGGAACATTGAAACACAGGAGTGGCTCTACTACGAGCAGGACGGAATGGTCGTTACACTTGGCAACTGGTTAAATGGCAGATTGTCTTGTGAACAGATAGAACAGCTTTGGTGTGAGCTTATCATACCGGAGCAAAACAAAGAACAAAAAGAAAGCGAGGAATAGTATATGAAGTATTCAATTAAGGTAAACGAAGTAAGAGCAAAAGAGGGCAGCAATATCAAAGGATTTGCAACAGTGGTATTCGGTGATTCATTTAAGATTACCAATATTGCAATCCTTGAGAATAAGGACAAGGGAGAACTTTTCGTATCAATGCCTAGATACCGCTCCAATGAGCGTGATGAAAGCAATGGTGTGATCTATAAGGATGTGTGCAATCCTATCACAGCAGAGTTTCGTGAGGAACTCTATACCAATATCCTTGATGCTTATGCAAGAATCAAGGAACCGGAGAAAGAGGAGACACAGAAGCAGGACAGAACACAGGAAATGCCTGAGTTTTCCGTAACTGTGACACCTTATGAGAGGGAAGGCAGTAACATCAAGGGACTTGCCCGTATTTACTTTGAAAACAGTTTCATTGTAAATAACATCAATATCGTGCAGGGCAAAGAGAAAATCTTTGTATCAATGCCATCTTATAAGACAAAGCAGGTGGATGAGCAGGGAAAACCAATCTACCAGGATGTCTGCTATCCGGTCACAAAGGATTTCAGGGAAAAACTCTATAATGAGATTATCTCGGAATATGAGAAAGCAAAGGATAAGAGCAACGAAAAAGCAAGGGAGAATGCCGAACAGAACCACGGAAATCCCGACAGGGAGAAAAAGGATACTCCCTTTCGATAATTAAGGTTAAGGGGCGGCAGGAGCTGCCCCGTTTATAAGGAGGAAAAGCAGATGGAAGCAGAAAAGACACTTACCAATGAGGAGATCATAAGGGAACTTCTTGACCTATTAAAAAAGAATGCTATGAAAGAGCCGGCAAATGATGTATTTGAGATATGCACCTATGTGGATGGTCTGGAGAAAAAGATTGCGTCTATGACAGAAGAACTTACCAGTATGCAGGACCAAATCAAGAAAATGCAGGAAGATACCCTTATCAATAATGCAAAAAAAGCATTAACAGAAGCACAGGAGCGACTCAATGCCAGATGTGAGCAGATAAAGTCACAGGTATCTGAGATAAAGGTACAGGTAAAATCTACTGCCAAGAATATTGTTGATGAAACAAAGGCAAAGGGCAGGGCGGCACTTTACAGGGTGACAGAATTTGTAGGAATTAAGAAAAGACTTCTCAATGTCAGAACAGTGGTAAAAGATACGATTGTATCTACAGACAGGGATATTGCAAGGACAGCACTTCTTGCAAAGGGATTCCGTGAAGCTGGTCAGACCGTAAACAATGCGTTCCGTACCTTTGCAGATAAACCGGAGATGGATTATTCACAGAAGGAACAGAAACACCCTCTCACAAAGGCGGCACTTGCCCCTATGAAAGCAGTGAGAAAATTGCTTGTATCAATGGAGCTGCATCTGGATGCTTCGATTGATAAGCTGGATAATCTGGCTATGAATGTGCAGCTTGATAAGGAAAAGCGTATGGAGCAGACAAAGGATAAGGAACAGAAAGCACCGGATACAGAAAGAGAGATCATCTATTCACCGATGGTAGCTGAACCACAGGAGTACAAGTATAATGCAGATGCTTTTGAGGCAAGAAAGACATCGGAGGCAAAGCAGGAAACGGCGGGGAAGGAGCTGCCAAAAGTCAGAGAAGATAAAGCCAGATAAGTTTAGGGGCGTGGGAGTAAAATCCTGCGTCCTTTTTATTTGTTTTAATAGCAGGCAAAAAATGGCGAAAATATAAAAAAATGCAAGAAATGGCGAGTAATTTATCGAGGAATAAGTTATCCTTTGAGTAAGATAGATGGACTGTGGTTATGTATAAAATTTTGCAAGTAATAAATTTTATACGAAAAAAACACAGAAATGGGTTGCATATATGCAGGCTGATACATATAATCTCGACAGACAGACAGACAGACAGACAGACAGACAGACAGACAGACAGACAGACAGACAGACAGACAGACAGACAGAATAAGTCTGTTTTCTTTTGGCATGATCTGATTGTATATGGCACATTTTGGTTATGCGTTAGTGCATAATTGAAATGTGCCTTTTATATTGAAACCACCTTGATGTACGGTCATATATTGACTTGTATATATACATATTGATGGGACAACAAAGAACCATTTTATCCATTAGGAAGGAGACAAGACAAATGTTTAAGAAACTTAACAAAATGAAGATTGGTGCACGACTGAAAAAATCTTTCAGACAGATTATTCTCATTTTTGGAATATTATCAGCACTGGTTGTAGTGATTATGCTTTATACGATAAACAACTATGGAACGATACTGGATAATTATGCGTATCCACAGGGAGACATTGCTATGGCAATGAATGAATCAGCGGAAGTAAGGGCTGCCTCAAGAGGTATTGTAGGTTATGATTCAGATAGTCTCATTGAAAGTATGAAAGAACAGCATGAACAGGCTGTTAAATCGTTTGAGGAATATTTGGAAAAAATACGCCCAACAATGATAACAAAAGAGGGAACTGCCTGCATGGACGCTATTGATAAAGCATGGGCAGAGTATAAGGAAGTGGATGCAAAAGTAATTGAGGTCGGTGCAACGACTGATACTGCGAAATCATTACAGGCTCAGCAGATGATGACCGATGAAGCAGCACCAAAGTATCAGGCGTTGAATGATGCTTTACAGAAACTTATGGCTTTGAATATTTCATTGGGAAATGCTGAACGTGCACAGTTGAGAACGATTATGATAGCTGCATTGACAATTATAATAATTGTAATTGCAGTATCAACGATTTATTCAAACAGTCTTTCTGTTGCAATATCAAAGAGCATTGAAAAACCATTAAATGAATTAAAGGACAGATTTATTACATTTGCAGAGGGTGACATAGATTCTCCACTTCCAACGGTTGAGTCTGAGGATGAAATTAAGGAACTTGTGTCTGGTGTATCTGCAATGTCAGACAGAATCAGAGTTATCATTAAAGATTCTGGCAGAATGTTAAATGAAATGTCAGATGGTAATTTTGCGATTGATACAGAGTGTGAGGAAGTATATACAGGAGCATTTACCGGTTTGCTGACAGGCATAAGAAAAATGAATGAGGAGATTGATACAACTGTAAGAGGGGTAGATGATGCATCGGGGCAGGTTCTTACAGGTTCCACAAATCTTGCAGAAGCGGCACAGTCTTTAGCAGAAGGCGCAACGGATCAGGCGGCATCGGTTGAGGAAATGCAGGCAACTATCAATGAACTTACAAGCGGAATAAAAACAACAGCAGAAGAATTGGGAACAGCTTACGATGAAGCCTATAAGTATGCGGAGATTGCAGAAGGCAGTCGTGGAGATATGGAAGTATTAGTGCAGGCTATGTCACGCATAAATGAAACCTCTGAGAAGATAGGAGCAATTATCACACAGATTGAAGATATTGCAAGCCAGACAAATCTTCTTTCATTAAATGCTTAGATTGAGACAGCAAGAGCCGGAGAAGCCGGAAAAGGTTTTGCTGTTGTTGCGGATCAGATCAGAAACCTTGCAGAACAGAGTGCAAAATCAGCGGTGGATTCAAAAGCACTTATTGAAGCGGCTATTCATGAGGTTGGAGATGGAAATATGTATGCAGAGAAAGCCTCAACTTCATTGAGAGAAGTTGTGGATGGCATACAGGCGATTGCAGACAGTGCGAAAAAATAAAAGAAATTTCCATTGAACAGGCAGACAGTATGGAACAGGTAGAGGTAACCGCAGAAAGAATTGCTGAAGTTGTTCAGAATAATTCGGCTGCGGCACAGGAAACATCAGCGACAAGTGAAGAACTTACAGCTCAGGCTACTACACTTAGTGGTATGGTTTCGGTATTTAAATTAAGACAATAAGAATAGCCGACTGGAATTTAGAAGAGATGTGGAAGTTATTTTGACATTATGAGTGGAAAAAAACTGTGTAGGTGTTTCGGTGAATTGTTCTCTGATTATATCAAATGCAAGAATTGTCAGTTAAGGCTGGAATCCTTACCTTGACTGACATTCCAGCATTTAATGCTCATGTGCGGTAAAGTAATACACAAGAATTTCATAGGTAGCAGCCCACTATTCCTAAATCTTTTGTGGAAAAAAAATAAACTCAAAATTTACAGTTAATTTTGGATATTGTGCATAAAAATAAAGATATTTCAAGTTATTGGAAATTATATTCAGTATCCTGTATTTACAAATGTCGATTTGTGTGGTATTATAATTATAAATAAAAGCTGTTTGATAGTGCGGTTAGTCTGGATTTTTGAAAGGAGGAAAACTTTATGAAAAAGTTTTTATCAGTAATTGCTACGATGTTGACGTTAACCCTTATGATGTCAACAGTCGCTTTTGCAGCAAATGACACTGATGATTCAGTTGTTTACAATGGGCGGTCCTTCAAAGCAACCGAGTTATCACAAGAAACTCTTGACTGGTTAGAATGGTATAATGGCTTATCTGATGATTTAAAGGAAATGGTAAGTCATGAGCCATTGGAATTGGCATCACCTACTCCATGCACAACCACAACAACCGTTGATGCCACAGCTTTAGATATTGACATTCCTATGCCACTTGAAACTTCGCTTCTTCCAACAAGTGGATATGAGCCTGTCTATAATCCTGATTATTGGAATAAAGATGAAAACATTAGACGGGCAAATTGCTATGCTTACGCTATGGACGTATTAAAAACAACAGAAGGCAAATTACAGCCAGGCGATCCATCAGGTAAGCGTTATACGTCTTTAACAAAAAGTGCGATTGAAAAAGCTGTTAAAGCTGATGGTCCATATTTAGGTAGCGGACGTGAAATTACAAATTCAAGTAAAAATGCAACTCCGGGAAAGAATCAATACAAAGTTGCCTTAGTTATCGCTCCTAATTCTGATTATCACTGGTATGTACAAAATAGAGATGGCTATTGGTCGCATAAACAAGGTTATTTAAAAGTTTCTAATGTTGATGCAAGTGGAAAGAAAATTACAGACCCTCAATCTTGTGACCGAAATTATGGCTCAGGACTAAATTATTCCACATTTTGCGGATATTATTTAGTAAAATATACTAATAGATGATGAAAAGATATGTTAGTATATTTATAGTATTGATTGTTTTGGTGATAGGAGTGTTTTTCGTACATCAATCATCTACTTCCCATTTATCAATGGATATTGTCAATTCTATAATTAAATCAAAAGGTATTAACAACGTCACATGGGAAGATTTTGAAAAATATACCTATCAAGATATAGGAAGTGGGAATTATATTTATCAATACGAGTTACCGAACGGCTTTTATTTGTATTTAAGCGGATCAGCTTTAGATACTCCCCCTACATATATTTACATAGTAGATAGGAATGGAAATCGGATCGATTTAAAGAAATGATTTTCAATGATGGTTTTAGGGCTAAAGAGGGTATTCTAAAACCATCATTTTTAATTTGATATGTACGTTGTTTTGAAAAGGGCGATTCCAATGTATTTATAGGATTTGCTTGTTAAAAAAACTAAATTAGAAATGAGGTACAATTATGAAATTTAAAAAAATTATTTCTGGTATATTATCTTTAACACTTATATTAGGAGTTTGTAGTATATCTGCTTTTGCAGCAGAAAATACCAGTGGGTGCTATGTTGTCACTGAAGAAACTCCTGAAGAAATTCTTGAATATGCAAAAGAGGAGTTCCCCGAATTTCTCTCCCATCATTTAAGTTCTAACGGAATTAATGCGGGAGAAGCACAATATACTTTGGGCTATCCTATTAATATTCAAGAATCTGATGGTACTAACCGAATTTACGATTTTCCTGTTATGGAAAATGGTGAAATTTTTGCAATGCTCACCATCTATGACGAAAATGGTGAATATTACACACAGCTTGACGAAAATTTAATGGCTGAAAAGTTAAATGAATTACAGAATGTAAGCTCTCAAAGTTCTCCTATTAGTCTAGTTTCCAATAATGCTGGATTTTTTGCAGTAGTAAATGATTTTGTAGAGCCACTTACACCGGATAGTGAAATTGAAAATACCGTTTCTTTGATGAATGAAAGTATTACTGGTAATATTGTTAATATTACAAATGTACTTTCAGAAACAGATGGAAATAGTATTTCCCTTATGGAATCAAGCAATCCTAGTCCGTTAGGCGTTGTATGCGTTCCTCAAACAGATGACGGGACTTTTAATGGTACACAGAAAGAATGGTGCGGTGCTGCGGTTACTGCTGCGATTATTAACTACAAAAAGGGAACTTCTTTAACAGCAAAAGGTGTTACAAAAGAAGCGTTAGGCTCTGCTAAAAATGAAGGACTAACTAATTCAGAAGTTATTTCTGTTGCAAAAAATCATGGGTTATCTCCCAAGTCTGGAAACCCTCTAAGCTATTCATCAGTTAAGACAGAAATCAATGGTTATCGCCCAATATATATGCAAATGCAGCGGAAATCTGATGAAGGAAAAAAATACCACGCTTTAACTCTAATTGGATATAGTTCTTCAAAATATACTGTATTAAATCCGTGGCAAAGTAGTAGCATAACCCTTACCAAAAAAGATAGCGGTAGTGATGTCACCTATGTAACAGGAACAAGAACATATAAATGGTATACCAGCATTTATAACTGGAAATAAGATGTTGCTGGGGAAGTGAGAAAAAATCACTTCCCCTAATATCTGTTTTTGCGGCAGGCTATCTAGCGGGCGACTATCCGCCACGTTATCCATGTGTCCGCTATTAATGATGAATTGCTTGCCGCTGTCGGCTGGTTAGCAGCCGAGTACGGGCGGATCAGCGGCAATCTTAATCAGATAGCCCGGTATCTGAACGAGTACGGCGCACCAAAAATCATTGATTATTCTTAAACGGACAAATTTAAAGTGAAATAAAATTTTTATTAAAAATTCTTTTGTACTAATGTCAAATATGCGTTACTGTTATTTTTTATTATGGACAGCTTATTTTTTTTAACTAAGTATCTAATTCTATAAATAATATAATAATCATCTATACATGCCAAATAATGTTCTGAAAGATTCTGAATTATTTTATTGATTGTCGTAATCTTATTTTCACAAAATACGCCTAATATAATATCATCAAAAAAGTTATCATGTATTCTTACAATGCTTCCATTGATATAGCTTCTCAAATTCCAGTTAGAATTAATATTTTTATTCCAACTATTTATGCATTCGTTTAGTTCATATCGTGTTAATTTTTTCGCTTCCTTCAATAAACCAAGCATAATTTCTGCCTCCACTTGTGTCCAAGAAAAAATATTGCCATAGCCTCCAACACATACATTTATATCCATCACATAAATATTAACATTACAATTTTTAAGTTCATTACAAACACAATATAATCCCAATAAGGAAGAAGGTAAGTTATCCACCCATATTCTGAATGCATTTTTTTCGTTCGCAAGCCTTTTTATTTTTTTAAATCTATTTAGATTATCAATATATGAATAATGTTCATAATATATTTCTTCAATGAATTTCTTCCTACAATTGCTATCCAAACAACAATTTATGGGTCCTTTATCAAGATATAATTGCAAACACAATATATCATTCAATGCTACATCACTTGCCTGTCCTTTTTCGTTCATATATGTAATTATTTTTTCTGGTTCTCTTTTACATTGTCGCATAATGACTCGTAAATTAGCTGCAATTCCTTCATCAAAAACAATCTCAATCATTTTAATCTCCAATCAAAATAATGTCTATAAAATCCCACCTATATTAATTATATAGGTGGGCAAAATAATGTGCAAACTATACTGTTATTAAGTTCATGAGTTTTCTATAATCTGACTTGTTAATTCGCAATCACAGAATGCAACAATCCAATTGGATAACAAAATTAAGTTTTTACTTTATAGGATTAGTAAGTTTCTTTTCTGGAATTGAGTAGCTTGTGTCTCCATTTACCGAAAAACTGGATTTAACATATACATATGGATTATTCGGTGTACTTCCAGCATAATAATACTGTTTAGCATCACTTACAGTAGTTTTTCTCAAATAGCTTGCATGAGATGCTGAAACAGCAGATAAATATGATGAATTATTTTTAGGCTTTACAGATAAACTATGATATGTAAAATAGTCGCTTTTATCTATTACAGTTGCGGTCATCTGTACCTCATAGTAATGATTAACTCCTTTTAACCCATCATCAAAAAACATATAGCCTCCTACAATAACATCCTCAACCAGCTTATATGTTTCTGTCTCACCAGATATTATGGTCATCTCTCCATTCTTATCTATTGCAAAATAAATGGTTTCAATAGGGGTTCTTTCATCACTAAATTCTTCTGCATTTTCCTTAACATATGCTGCCACTGTATCTATAGCCGCATTTTCTTCAGATGGCATTGCATAAGCGTAATTAGGAATGGTAGTTATTCCAAGCATCATGGCTAATGATAAAATAGCTATTATTTTCTTAATTTTCTTCATATAATTGTAATTCTCCTTCCACTAATGAACAAATTTCAATATATATGCACATTATTTGGAAAATAATAGCATACAGAAATATAAATTTACACTCTCTATGCACGAAATACGCATTTATTGCACGAAGTATAATTCTTTTGATTTTATCGAGCAGGAAACTAAGATTTTTTATATTAAGAAAAACGTTATGCTTTAATGTCTTTAATGCATCTTTATGCTTTTCGTGCAAAAAAATCTTACTTCGTGCAGAAAAGGTGAAATATTATAAGATGCTTGTCGATATAAAAGAAAAATAAAAAGGTTTTTATATGAAAAAGCTTAATGATATAGCTATGAAATTACTTGCAAAAAAGTAAAATTTATGTGGCTTTTGCCATTTTACAAATATCCAAAATATACCGATTGCAAATAATATTGCAACAGCGGATTTTATGATTCATTCCACGCTTATGAATGAACAGTATTCACATCAGATTGAAAATTTTAAAAATACAGTGGATGTCAGAGTAAAAGAAATGCAGTGATGGATATGATAAATAGCCAAAAACTGTCCGCTAATAGAATTTACAACAGAATATAGAGCAGATAAAGACGAATGGTATCAGATGTGCCATTCGTTTTTTTAATAAAAGCACAAATTAACCTACTTACGAGCATAAAATGATGTGCGTTGGGTTGTTTTCTGGACTATGAGAATCAAAGTCCCATTGATATGATTAACATGGAAAAGAGGTGCAAAATCTTGGACACAGGAAGAAAAGATGCCAATATACAGATAGGAAAGAGACTAAGAGAGGCAAGACTGAATATGAACCTCGAAAAGTCAGAAATTGCGGATGTATTGGATGTTACAGTAGAACATTATCGAAAGCTTGAGGCGGGTATAACGGGAATATCTGTAGATAAAGTGTTGACACTCTATCATAAATATGGAATTGATCCTACATATCTGATAACAGGTGAGAGCAGTATGAAAGATTTTAATCTGGATTACTATGTTGCGAACAGCACAAAGGAGCAGAGAAATGATTTTTTTGACCGTGTGCTGGCTTATTTATCTAAGTTGATTAGATAAATTGAAGTGCTTCCTACTTCCAAGCCCGAAAAGGAGGAAGTGTTATGCTTAATATTGCGGTCTGTGATGACAGCAGAACAGATGTAGAAATGCTGGAAAGTGCTTTTGATAAGTTAGTGCAGTACCAGTTTTCTTATGAAGTGTATTTTACAGCGAAGGAGTTGCTGAAGCATGTTATAGATGATGGGGAAATGTATCATCTGTATATATTTGACATTGAAATGCCGGAGATGAATGGTTTGCAGCTTGCAAAAGAAATCCGGAAAATAGATGCCAAAGCATTGTTTGTATTCCTGACTGGATATACGCAGTATGTTATGGATGTTTTTGAGGTTATTACCTTTGACTATATTTCTAAACCGATTACAGTGGAAAAGCTGGAGTCCGTCCTTTTAAAAGCCATGCAGTATCTTCATATGATAAAGCGTGACTTTGTCTTTCAGTTCCGAAAAAATCAGTTTCGTATTAGCTGCGATGATATTGTGTATTTTGAGAAGAAAGGTCGTCAGGCAGTGATACATACGATCTCAGAAAATTTCAAGGCAAATATGACAACTGAAGAAATATGGAAACAGCTTGATGATAAGGTCTTTGCCCATATTCATGTATCATATATCATCAATCTTGGGCATATCAGGGCGATTGAGGGAGATGAAGTAGTGATGGACAATGAAGAAAGACTTCTGATTGCTCGTTCCCATAAGCAGAATTTAAAAGAAAAACATATGGAGTTTGTAAGGAGGATGGTTTAAGGATGGAATATGTGATACGCTTTGCCATCAGCCTGTTTGATCTGGCAGTGTTTATGTATTATTTTCATTCCAATAAGAAAATGAAACCAGTATCAAAGGTATGGATATGGGCTGGATTTACCATTGCTGCAATTATATGGACATTTGTCAGCAACATAAAAAATCCGTATCTGAATCTTGCGACTCTTTTGATTGTGCTTATACTGTTATCATTTTATTATGAATCAGGAATGTGGACGAGAATTATAAATATTGTGACATTCATGGGTATTGGAATGCTGTTTGAACCTGTAGCCTTGCTGTTACTCCATGCGATGAATTTTCATGTGGGCGAAAGTTATAAATATTATTTTGTAATGGTAATATGCAGCTTTGTTCGTGGAAATGTGATGTATATTCTGTCAAAATTGATTTCAAAGAAAGGGATGCAGATTGCCGACTTTCCAAGAGAAATTTTGGGTGTGCTGGTTATGGTATTTACCTTTACGGTGTTGAATTGTTGCTTTGTTATTCTTTTGTCATTGGAAGCTGGCGGTGAAAAAAGCCTGCTTATGTGTGCCAGTATTGTAATTTCCATTGTCCTGACAGATTATTTTATGCTGTATATGATGGAACGTTTTAATTATCTTGTGCAAAAACAGTATGAGGATGCAATGTACAGGGAAGAAATGCACTATAAAGACATCTATTATGAAGAAGCAGAAAAACAGAATAAGGAAGTGCAGAAGTTAAAGCACGATATGAAACATAAATTGCATGAACTGTATCATCTGGTGGAAAATAGTGATGGGCAGGAACTTTCAGAGAAAATCGGTGCGATGTGCATGGAATTTGAGCAGATAGATGAAAAGCAGTATTCTGATAATCCAATCGTAGATTCTGTGCTCCGCATTAAATTTGGCAGGGCAAAGGCAAGGGGAATAAAAGTAGAAACATCTATTCGTATTCCAAAGCAGATGCAGCTTGATCACGGGGATATAGGTGTATTGTATGGAAATCTTGTGGATAATGCGGTAGAAGCCTGTAGCAAGGTGCCGGAGGGACAGCGTTTTGTAAAGATTGAAAATAAGTACCAGTCCGGGATTTTGCTTCTTATAATAACAAACAGCAAAACAGGAAAGAAAAATAAAAGCCTGAAAACAACCAAGAAAGATAATATCAGACATGGGCATGGTGTTCAGAGCGTTCGCAAAGTGGTAGAAAAATACAATGGAACGGTCAGTTTTACAGATAAAGGGGATATATTTGAGGTTTCTGCAATGCTCTATGGAATTGAAGTGAAGGAATAAATGCAAAGCGTTACACTTAAATGTCAATCTGTTACACTTTGACGGATTTTCCTGTAAAGTATGATATAGTGCATTCATCAAATGAAAAGGAGGACATACATATATGTCAAAATTAAGAAGATTGATGAACCGACTCAGTCATGGAGCATTAAGCAGCGTGGCAGCACTTGCCCTTACGGTAACTGCAACAAATATGAACCGTTGCTGCTGGTTTATTTTCGGACAGGACAAGTTACCGGATAATGCGAAAAAACTTAGAAAATTTTAAGGTGGTAACAGGGTATGATTGCTAAATTTGCAAAGAAGATAAATGAAATATTGATACAAAAGGGGATTGTGCAAAAAGAGGATGCAGAACTGTACCAATATGGGATAGAAAATGGTATTGTTGTTGCAGGAAACCTTTTGGCTTCTGGAATATTTGGCATTGTGACGGGGAGACCGGGACTTGTTCTGGTCTTCCTGTTATTTTATGCCTCGTTGAGAAGCTATAGTGGGGGCAGCCACTGTAAGAGTAGAATCGGCTGTTTTTTGATATCAATGGCAATTTTATTTATTCCGGTTTATACATATGAGCCTGTAATGAAAAATGTTCCTAATGCCTTGATTTTATTGATCGGAGTTCTTGCCGTGGTAATTATTATTGTCCTTGCCCCAGTGGAAAGTATCAATAAACCGCTTGATGAGGAAGAAAGAAGGTATTATGCAAGGGTAACACATTGCATAACGGCATTGCAGGTATGTGTTCTTATCATTTTGTTTTGTCTGGATCTGCAAGATTATTTTTATGCTGGGTATGTAAGTATAGTCCTGGTAGCAGTATTTATGGTTATGGGAAAGATTGCAGTGAAACGATATGTGCAATAGAAAAATCTTCTTAAAATGATATATTAAATTTGTGACTGCTTTTACATAAGATTGGGCTAAGATGGGTAGAAATTTACGTTTTGTCGTATTTTGTGTTGAAAAAATCGTACTTCGTGTAAGATATATTGAAAAAAGTAGGAAAAATGATATGGTTATGGTGAAGTAGTAAAAAAGTTATCAATAGTATTTGTAATAGTTTGTATAATTGATTTTTTTGACAGCAAAAGCAACAATGAAAAATGTGCCGTCAAGATGATGGCACATTTTCTATATATATGATATTTATTTAGATAATATGCGGAGTGCTTTATATTTATTTAATGGAAAAATAAAAATTACCGATATAGTAGGAAGATAGGAAGAAGGTGAGTAATATGCTGGAAATTGCTGTTTGTGATGACGATATAGCAGATCTTGAGTGTGCAGTGAATATGCTGCATAAGATTTTTACAGGTCAAAAGATTGCTTATCATATAGAGAAATTTATGTCTGCAAATCAAATGCTTGAAAATATCAGTCGTATTGATATCGGAATTTTAGATATTTCGATGGAAGAACTGAATGGTATTAAACTGGGGAGAAAATTGAAAGAAAAATTTCCAGATGTGAAATTAGTGTATATTACGAGTTATGAAGAATATTGTATGCAGGTCATTAACGAAGTTCATGCATTTTCATTTCTATGTAAACCACTGGAATATGATAAATTGGAATTGCAGATATTGGAACTTCTGAATCAACTGCCGGATGCCATAGTAGAAAAGAATTTTTATAAAGTGACTGACAGCAATGGAAAAGAGTATCTGTCGATCAAACTGAAACTGAGGGATATTTTATATTTTGAATACATAAAAAGATCCAGAAAAGTACTGATAGCATTGTCTGATATTACATATGAGTATGATTGTATCTTTGAAAAACTGGTTGAAGAACTGCAACCATATGATTTTGTTGTGAATTGTAGAGGAAATCTGGTTAATTTAAGGCATATTGAAAAAATAAAGGGCTTTATTATTTATATGGATAATGGAAAAGAACTTCAGATTGCACAAAGGAGAAGCAACGATTTTAGAGAAGAAGTAAATAAATTTTTGCAGAGAAATTCATAGGAGGAAAAATGAATACGATTTTACTGGTATTATGTAATGCACTTTCATGTTTTATAATAAGTACGATATTATTTCAGTTTATGAATGGAAAGTATAAAAAGAGTAGTCGAAATAGATATGTATATATTGTGATTGAGACTACCACAGTAATATTTACATTCTGTATAAATATGCTCAATCATTCCATATTAAATCTAATAGTCTGGGGCGTTTTGACAGGGATTATAGCATATGTTCTGTATTATGAGGATATAGATAAACCCTTAAGACGTATTATTGAATGTGAAGCATTAGTATTTTGTATGTCTGTTTGTGAATCATTGGGAGTGATTCTTTTACAATGCATTTTGCAAGCCGCAGATATAAAAAATGTGAATGAAACTATGCTTTATTGCCTTGAGGTAACATTTTCAAAGGTGATACTTATTTTTTTGTATTACACATTTATAAACAGGTTTGTGAAAAAAAGTGATGTCCCTTATTCAAAGACACGGTACATCATGTATGGAATTATACTTCTATACAGTCTGATTAACATGAGTGTAATTGTAGAGAATTTTAAAAATGGAGAAGAAAATTATTTGTGTGCAGTCAACATGGGATGTATTGTTCTGGCAGATTTATACCTTTTATATTTTGTAAAAATGGCAGATGAAAAGAACTATTACGAAAAGCAGTTGATCGCATTAGAGCAGCAGGCAAAGGTACAATACGAATACTATTTGACCCAGACAAAAAAGTATGATCAAACCATTCAGATATTACATGATGTAAATAAGCATATTAAAGCAATCGAAGGGTTATATGGTGCAGAGCAGGAAAAAACGGCAGGAGAATATGCAACAAAGATCAGAGAGTTGTTGAAGCCGCTCATTCCGGTTCAATACACAGAAAATCCGATCTTGAATATACTTCTTACTGATAAAGAAGCTGTTATGAGAGAAAAGGGGATTTCAGTAACAATAAAGGTAGATAATGTGAATTTGAATTTCATTGAACCAATCGACATTACAACTATTTTTGGAAATTTATTAGATAATGCGATTGAAGCAACAGAAAAGCTGAAAGGCGAGAAATATATTTGCATTAAGATTGGTTCATATCATAAGATGATAGTTGTCAGCATTGAAAATAATTGTAATGAAGTAAAGTGGAGAAATGGTTTTCCAGTATCAAATAAAGGAAAAAATGGTGGAATAGGACTGCTGAATGTTCAGAGCAGTATAAAAAAATATGATGGAGATTTAACATTGAAGAATGATGGAAATAAATTTATTGCTGAGTTATTCCTTAATTCATAAAAGAGCATTTTTGGCTATTTTTTTGTAAAAAGTCTTACTTCGTGCAAAAAAATCGTACTTGGTGCAGAAAAGGTAAAATATCAGAAGGGGTGTGTCGATAGAAAAAAATAAAGTGGATGATACATATAAAAAATTTAATGATGGGAGGTTTCGCTTATGTCAAGAATTACGGACTACGGTTTTTTATTTCAAACAACATTTGGAACATCAAAAACAAATTTGGTCAACAATATTCAGTTGTCCAAAATGAACAGCAGTTCTGTACAAAAACAATTAAAAGCAGCAGGGATTGACACAAACAGTAAAAAGTATAAAGCAGCACTGAGTGAGATGATGAAGAATGGAAACGGTGCAATGTTTACAAATGTTCAGGCAATTAAGAACCTGATGAGCCAGTATGACAAAAACGGAGACTGGATTGATCCGAATACCGGATTAACAGGACTTGCTGTAACGGATGAGAACAGAAACAGTTATAAACATATCATTTCTATTCCAGAGAGCAGCCGGGAAGAAATGTTTGAACTGGCAAAGAAAGAATTCTTAAATGAAAACGGTACTTTAAATGGTGATACTACCAAAAGGGAGAGCGTATATAACAATTTATACAGAAAAATGGATAAGGATGACCGCTTATCAGCAGGCTGGACAATGGAACAATATGAACATCAATACAGACAGGCATTTGCAGAAGCAGCAAAAGCCGCTGATCCTACATGGAAAGCTGGGAAATCAATACCGGCTGGTGCATTGGATGGTATTACCAGAGAGTCTGTTGAGAGTGGCAAGAAATCAGTAGATATAAAAATATAGTATGTTTTTTATGTGGAATATATTTCATTTTTGAAGGAGGTTGCTAATATGAGAATATCAGAAAAAGCTAAAAAGACGGTTTCAAGAAAAACGTTTATGGCAGTTGTTGTAAGTATGATGGTTTGTTTGCTTTTTGTAACACCAGTATTTGCAGCTTCAAGTTTTTATAGTAAGACAACTACTAAGCTGAATGCTATTAATGGAGGAAAATCAACAACCAGCAGTTTGTCATCTGGTAGTATAATTGGATCAGATGCTTCAATCACACAGGTTAAATTGGCAATCAATGTTTCGAGTGGAACTGATCCATATACCCTTTGGATAAAGAGTCCAAATGGAAGTTGGCATTCTTATACAGGTCCGACATCTAGTAAAATATGGTATTTAGACGATTTTAATGGAGAAAATCCGTCAGGTACATGGCAGATATATATTGTGAATTCAGGAACAACAACTCATGGAAACATATATCCTGTATCAACGGTTACAGTAGGACTGACTGTGTATTATAATTAAGAATCAATGGTGCTGTTAAATAAGAAATGAAGTATATGCCATAAATAAAGTCCTCTTGAAAGGAACAGTAAGTTCGGTACAAGAGGACTTTTTTGTATGTTTTTATAAAGTATTATATTGTATGGATTCAAAAAAGCGGCAAATAGGATTCATTTCAATGACAAGTGTTTATTATTAAGAAAAATGTCACTTGGAGTGCATAATTTTAAGTGTAAATGACACATACATGGACGCACAGGAGGTTATGCACATGACTGATTATAGCAAAATTACAGCCCTTTACTCCCGCCTTTCCGTGGGCGACGAGGACAGGGACGGCGGCGAGAGCAACAGCATACAGAACCAAAAAATATTTTTGGAGAACTATGCCAGAGGGCAGCACCTAACCAATATCCGGCACTACATCGACGATGACGAAAGCGGCAGGTTTTTTGACCGTTCCGCCTACTCCCGCATGATGGACGATGTGGAAAACGGGAAAATCGGTGTCTGCATTATGAAAGACCTTACCCGCTGGGGGCGCGACTATCTCCAAGTCGGCAACGCGATGGAGATATTCAGACGGAACAATGTGCGCTTTATCGCAGTCAACAACGGCATTGACAGCGAGAAACCCGACACATTGGAGTTTGCGCCCTTTATCAACATCATGTCGGAGTGGTACGCAAAGGACATCAGCAAGAAAGTGAAAACGGGCATTAAGACCAAAGGCATGAGCGGAAAGCCGATTGTCACCGAAGCCCTTTACGGTTATGTCAAAGACCCGGACAACAAGGATTTTTGGATAATCGACGAGGAAGCCGCCGAGGTTGTCCGTTTGATTTTCCGTCTGTTTATCGGCGGGAAGAACCGCAACCAAATCGCCGTATATCTGACACAGGAGCAAATCCCAACCCCCACTTTCTACATGAAAGACCGAGGGCGGGGAACCTGTAAAAATAAGACACTCAACGAGGATAACCGCTGCAAGTGGAACAAAGCCACCTTGACCAATATCCTCACACGGCAGGAGTATTGCGGCGATGTAGTCAACTTCAAGACTACAAAGCATTTCCGGGATAAACATAACCACTATGTAGACCGGAGCCAGTGGCACATCACAGAAAATGTGCATGAGCCGATTATCAGCCGCAGCGATTTTGAAACCGTACAGCGGATTTTGGAAAACGCACCCATCAGACGCCCCAACGGGGACGGGGAAATCCACCCTCTGTCCGGCTTGCTTTTCTGTAAAGACTGCGGCGCAAAAATGCACATTCGTATAGATTACCGGAACGGCGGCAAGCGGCACGTTGCTTTTTGCAGCGAGTACCACAAGGGGAAAGCCAAGAACCCCAAATGCCATTCCCCTCACATCATGGACGCGGATTTGCTCATGCAGACCATCGCGGAAGTGCTGAAGAAAATCGAGGACTGTTCTATCAGCAACCGGGCGGAGTTTGAAGCCTTAGTGAAAAAGAACCTTGCCATGCAGCAGACCGACCAGACCAAGAAGCAGCAGAAGCGTATCCCGCAAATCACGACGCGCCTTGAACAGATTGACAAGGTGCTGAACAAGCTCTATGAGGACAACGCCCTCGGCGCGATCCCGCAAGACCGCTATGAGCAGATGTCGCAGAAGTATTCGGAAGAATACTACGCGCTGAAAGCGGAGCTTGCCACGCTCCAAGAGCAGCTATCCGCTTATGAGAACGCGGGAGGACGGGCGCAGAAGTTTTTGAAGCTGACGGAACGCCATGCTGCCTTTACCGAGCTTACCCCCGCCATTCTCAACGAGTTTATCAGCCGGATTGAAGTGCATGAGCGCGACCAGAAAAGGGCGAGATACGCAATCCAGCACATCAGCATATATTTCAATTATATCGGCAAGTTTGAGAACGAAGTGACACAGCTTGCAGAGCCGACCGAGCAGGAAATCCGGCAAATGCGGGAGGAAATCGAAGAAGCCAAAAAGGAAAAGAGCCGCGCCTACCACCGCAACTATTCAAGGGAATACCGGGCGAGAAATCTTGAAAAGCAGCGGGAGTATGACCGCATGAAAGCGCGGGAATACCGGGCAAGGCGAAAGGCACAGGCAGCCGCACAGCCCGCACAGTAAAACAGAATAACCGTCAACCAAGAGGGATTTTCCGAACTACGGGAAATCCCTCTTTTGCGCTCAAAGAAAGGAGCCGCCTATGGCAGAACAGACCCCCGACAGTATCATTACGACCCAGAGGAACGGGCAGACCATTGTTGTGGAGTTATTTTTCAATCACAGCAGCACAGAAACATTCCGCGACAAGCTGCTCAAACTGGCACTTGCCGACAGCTCGCGTTTATCCGCGTCTGACGGTCAAGAGCCGGAAAAACAGAAATCTTGCGATAACAGCCGCCCCGACGAACCATTCCCTGTCCGGGCGTTTTCTATTTGAAAATCCTCATTTTCCACAAGTCAAGAGCCGGGAAAAACACCCGAAAAATGCCCCTATTGCGTAACAGGGGCATGGAAAGGAGCTTACATGAGAACAGGGCTTACCAAACAGGAAAAGACCACCGATATATGGTTTGACGAGAAAGACCCCCTTATCCATATCCGCACACACAACACCGACTTAAAGAAGCGGCTTGCCGCCTACTCCGGACAGCACCCCGACCAGTGCCGCCAGACCGACGCAGACCCCGAAACGGGCTGCATGGAGTTTGAGATTGCAAAGGGGCGTTTCTCTTTCCGTCTGACCGCCCCATACAGTGAGGAACGGAGGAACGCCGCCAGCAAAGCGGCAAAGAAACATTCCGGCAACTTGACACACCCTATTCAAAAAGATGTGCTATAATTTTTTTGAAAAAGTTTCGGATTAGATGTAGTATTTGCCGCTGAAACCGTAGTACATAGGTGAAGCCCGAAAGGAGGCGGTGAGATGATAGACGACGAAAAAATCATAGAAATGTTTTTTGGACGTTCAGAACAAGGCATACGAGAGCTGGATATAAAATACGGAAAGGTCTGCCACAATCTTTCCTACCATATCGTAGGCAGCAGACAAGACGCGGAGGAATGTGTAAACGACGCTTATTTAGGCGCATGGAACGCCATTCCCCCGGCACGACCTAACCCGCTGCTATCTTATCTTGTTAAAATCGTTCGGAACATTTCACTCAAAATCTATTGGAGAAAGGAAGCAGCCAAACGGAGCAGCCATTACACGATTGCTTTGGAAGAAATTGAAGCCTGTATAGCAGCCCCGAATACAGTAGAAGCAGAAATCGAAGCCAAAGAGTTAGCCCGTATCATTGAAGCATTTTTAGACACGCTGACTACCGAAAACCGCGTTATTTTCATGCGCCGCTATTGGTTTTCCGACAGCTATAAGGACATAGCCGAGTTTATGGGGCTTTCAGAAAAAAACATTTCTGTCCGGCTGACCCGTATCCGCGAGAAGATGAAGCAATATTTGATTGAAAGAGAGGTATTCGTATGAATGCAAAGAAGTTTTCCGACGCTATGAGCGAGCTTGACACAAAATATGTCGATGAAGCTCTCAACTACAAGAAGAAAGCCAAAAAGCCCATTTGGGTAAAGTGGGGGGCTATTGCAGCTTGCTTGTGCTTGATGATACCATTGACCGCATTTGCCGTTGATATAATTCAATATAATGCAGCGGTTGATTATCTCAATTCTCTCGGCATTGCTGTTGAAGATTTGAGCGACTATTCTCATAAAGAAATAAAAGAAGCTGCAAAAACGATTGACGCAGGAGAAAGTAACCCGTTGACTGAAGAAATCCTTAGTCTAATACCAGAAAACAAAGAACCGCTCGATACACCGACGCAGGTAACATCTGAGCAAATTAAAGAACTAACACCGACCATGACAAGAGAAGATGTTCTTTCTCTTTTAGGTGACACACAAGATGTTGGCTCAGGCATTTATATATATCTTTACGAAGTAGACCAACAATACCTGTTGCGTATTCCTTTTGCAAGCGATGAAGCACAATTAGGTGTAACAGGAGAAGATTTGCTAAAGGCATTGGTTCCCATTTCTGGAGATATTGCTCCTATGGTCTATGTAAATGATACGCTTTATCAAATCGTTGACTCTCAACCCAACTTCGCAGATGAAAAAAGTTCTTTCAATTTGTTGGGAAAAATCGAAAACACAGTTAGTTCTTCGGAAGAACCAAAAGAAAATTTCCAAGCAAATGATGATATTGTAGGGGCTGCGGTTTATCAGTACGGCGATAACATTGTCGTTGAGTTTGAGGGAAAATACTGGTTATATGAACACTATCATAACACAGACTTTGACGGAAACTCAGACTGATATGCCCCACGCCCAAACAAGCCATACTTCTGATGAAAAAGTATCCGAACAAAACCTTCTTGCAAAGTAAATAAGTTTTCTATTTTACAAGGGCAGCCGAGAAAATCGACTGTCCTTTTTCTATGCTTATGAGCAGAAAGGAGCGCCCAACCATGACAAAGCCAAGAGAGAAAACCCGCGAGGAGTTGCAAGCCGAGATTGAGGACGGAAAGAAGAAAATCCGGCAATTTGAGAACCGGGAAAAGATGTTGCGTCAGAAGCTATCCAAAGAGGAACGCAGAACGCGCAGCCACCGCCTTATCGTCCGGGGCGCAGTCTTTGAAAGCATTGTGCCGGAAGCAAAGAACATGACCGACGAGGAAGCCGCAGCACTTCTTAGGCTTGCCTTGACGAGTGAACCAGCGCGGGAATATCTGAAAAAACGAGCAGAGGGAGCGACAAGCTGAAAATCCCTTAGGAACTAAGGGCGCACTTATACACCCTTACGGGCGTGTGCGCTCTGCCGAGGGCTTATCTCCGCACAGGGAGATTTCCCCGCGCTCCGATATGGCGGCTTTGCCGCAACAAGGGGCTGCACCCCTTGCGCCGCTTCGCGGCTATCCCTGCACACCCACAAAAACAGTACACCCGCCTTTGGCGTCTGTACCATTTTTGAGGGTTTTATTATCCTATCCGGGAGGTGATACCCATAGCCATTTACCATTGGAACATCGGCATTGTGAGCCGAGGAAAAGGCAAATCAGCCGTTGCCGCAGCCGCCTACCGAAGCGGCGAAAAGCTGACAAACGAATGGGACGGAATGACCCATGACTACACTCGCAAAGGCGGCGTTGTCCATACAGAAATCATATTGCCGCCCCACGCACCGCCCTCATTCGCTGACCGTTCAACCTTGTGGAACAGCGTGGAGCTTTACGAGAAAGCCGGGAACGCCCAGCTTGCGCGTGGGATTGACGCAGCACTCCCCATAGAATTATCCAGAGAGGAACAGATCCGGCTTGTCCGGGAATACTGTTCCTCTCAATTTGTTTCCAGAGGAATGTGTGTGGATTTTGTTATCCACGACACCAACAGCGGCAACCCCCATTGTCATATTATGCTTACCATGCGCCCCCTTGACGAGCGCGGCGCGTGGGCAGCAAAGTCCAAAAAGGAATATGACCTTGATGAAAACGGTGAGCGTATCCGCTTGCCAAGCGGCAGATATAAGACGCACAAGGTTGACCTCACGGGCTGGAACAGCCAAGAGAATGCGCTTGTTTGGCGCAAGGCATGGGCTGATATTTCAAACGACTATCTTGAGCGTGCCGGAAGCCCGGAGCGTATCGACCACCGCAGTAACGCCGAGCGCGGCATTGACGAAATACCGACCATCCATATGGGCGTAGCCGCCTGTCAAATGGAGAAGAAAGGTGTAGCCACCGAGAAAGGCGAACTGAACCGAAATATCCAAAAAGCAAACCGCCTTATCCGGGAAATCCGGGCGCAGGTTAGCAAGCTCAAAGAATGGATTGCCGACCTGTTCAAAGTGTGGGAAACCGCCCCGAAGCAGCCGGCGCAATCTCCCAACCTTGCAAATCTGCTGATGAAATATTTGAGCGTTCAGAGAGAAAAGAGCCGGAAGTATTCGCAGCGTTGGCAACAACAGCACGCAGCCGATGAACTGAAAACCATAGCGGCAGCGGTCAACTATCTCTCCGAGCATGGCATCTCTAATCTTGACGAGCTGGACGTTTCTCTTTCCTCTGTCAGTGATAGAGCCTATTCAATCCGGGCAGGAATGAAAACCGCCGAGGAACGCATGAAGAAGCTACAAAAGCTAATTGAATACGGGAAGAATTACACAGAGTACAAGCCCATTCACGATGAACTGAAAAAGCTGCAAAACGGCTGGACAAACAAGCGCGACAAGTACGAGGAAGCCCACCGCGCCGAGCTGACCCTATGGGACGCGGCAAACCGCTATCTCCATGCAAATCTGCCGAAAGGAACAAAGACCTTGCCTATTGCGGAATGGGAACAGGAATATGCTGACCTCAAAACACAGAGGGACAGCGATTATACCAAACTGAAAGATACCCGCACCAATGTTTCAAAGCTTCAAAAAATCCGCAAATGCGTGGATATTGCACTCCGCGCCGACCAGCCGGAGCAGACGCAGAGCCGCACCAAACGGCATGATATAGACCGCTGAAAGGAGTTGAACTTTTATGTATTACACCCAAGAACAGATAGACCGCGCCAACCAAGCCGACCTTGTTTCTTTCCTGCAAGGACGGGGCGAGCAGCTTACCCGCGCCGGAAATGAATACCGCTGGAAGCGGCACGACAGCTTGACCGTCCGGGGAAACAAATGGTATAGGCACAGCCAGAGCAAAGGCGGCGCACCCGTTGATTTTGTCATGGAGTTTTTCGGCAAGAGCGTCACCGAAGCCGTTGAACTGCTGACAGGCGAAAAAGGAGCCGCCCCGCCGCCGGACAGACCAAGCCCCGCGCCCCTATCCGACTTCCGACTGCCACCCCGCAGCACCGACAACCGCATAGCGAGGAACTACCTCACAGCAGCCCGCCGCATTGATGAAGATGTGACGGGCTTTTTCTTTTCCACCGGGGATATTTACGAGGAAGCCGCCCACCATAACGCCGTATTCGTCGGCAGAGATGAAAGCGGCATACCGCGATACGCCCATCAGCGCGGCACAGCCGGGAGTTTTCGGCTTGATGTGAAAGGCAGCGACAAAGCCTTTAACTTCTGCTACCGTGGCGAGGGCGAAAGGTTGTTTGTCTTTGAAGCCCCGATAGACCTCTTATCTTTCCTCTGCCTGTTCAAAAAGGACTGGCAGAAGCAAAGCTATCTGGCGTTGGGCGGCGTGGGAGAAAAAGCCCTGTTGCGCTTTCTCTCTGACCGTCTGAACATCAAGACCGTTTACCTCTGCCTTGACAACGACAACGCCGGAAACGATGCTTGCAGCCGCCTTGCGGAGCTTGTGCCGGAGGGCTTGACCGTCCACCGCCTTGTGCCGCTTTACAAGGACTGGAACGAGGTATTGCAGCACCGGGCAGAAATCGCGGACGGTAAGTATATCCGGGAAGCGATTTACGGCTTGAAAGAGCCACCGCAGGAAGAAACCGTTGAGATTATCCGCATGAGCGAGGTTGATACACAGACCGTTAAATGGCTATGGGAGCCGTATATCCCCTTTGGGAAAGTAACCATTGTGCAGGGCAATCCCGGCGAGGGCAAGACCACTTTTGCCCTACGCCTTGCCGCCGCCTGCACCACCGGGGGAACGCTGCCGGGAATGAAGCCCTTGCCGCCATTCCAAGTAATTTACCAGACCGCCGAGGACGGGCTGGGCGATACCGTCAAGCCACGCTTGATAGAAGCCGCCGCAGACCTTGACCGGGTGCTTGTGATTGATGAAGCCAAACGGGAGCTTACCCTGTCCGATGAGCGCATAGAAAAGGCAATCACGCAGAACGGGGCGCGGCTGATTATCCTTGACCCCATACAGGCGTACATGGGTGAAAAAACCGACATGAACCGGGCAAACGAAGTGCGCCCCATGTTCCGCCGCCTTGCCGATGTTGCCGAGCGTACCGGGTGCGCCGTTATCCTTATCGGACATCTCAACAAAGCTGCCGGAGGGCAGAGCGCATACCGGGGCTTAGGTTCTATCGACTTCCGCGCCGCAGCAAGGAGCGTCCTGCTGATCGGGCGCGTGAAGCGAGAACCGAATGTGCGCGTTATCGTCCATGACAAATCTTCCCTTGCACCGGAGGGCAAGCCCGTTGCCTTTTGCCTTGACCCGGAAACGGGCTTTTCATGGATAGGCGAATACGACATCACCGCCGACGAGCTGCTGTCCGGCGCGGGCGGCAACAACGCCACCAAAACCGAACAGGCTGAAAGGCTGATACTTGACCTGCTTGCAGACGGGAAAGAGCTTGCCAGCGAGGACGTTGTAAAAGCCGCAGCCGAAGCCGGAATATCCGAAAGGACGGTACAGAACGCCAAGCGCAACATGGGCGGCATTTTAGGCGCAAGGCGTGTCGGCGGTCAATGGTACAACTTCATCAAGAAGAAGCAGCCACCCGAACCCGCAAGCTGAAAGTGCAAAACGCAGACCCTTTGCACTTTGCGCTTTCGCACTTTCACGATAATTTGCGTCAATAACTCAAAAAAGCACTTGACAAAACGCTTCATGATAGATAATTATGGAAATAATTACATTGGTTTGTTATACTAAATAAAAAGCAAAGGGGGAAAGTTATGTTTAAGAAGATGCCGGTATGCAGACTGATGATTTCGTGTCCTTCTGATGTAAAAACAGAGGTAGAGATTATAAATAGAGTTGTGGATAATATAAATGATTCTATAGGTATTTCTATGGATATTTTTGTAAAAACGCTGTATTGGTCAAAGAATGTTATGCCAGAAGCGGGAAATTATCCACAAAGCATTATCAATAAACAGATTTTAGATAAATCGGATGCAATTATTGCTATATTTGGTAATAGAATAGGAAGTCCTACACAACATTATGAATCAGGAACAATAGAAGAAATTGAATTGATGATACAGAAGGGAAAACAGGTATTTGTATATTTTTCTGATAAGCCAGTACGAAAAAGTGAAATTGATATGGAAGCGGAGACAAAGATACAGGCATTTAAGGAGAAATACAAGGACAGAGGAATATATGTTGTTTATGCTTCTGATGAGGAATTTAATGATTATGTCAGTATGCACCTTACACGCTATCTTACAACGGAACTTGCAAATGAAGTAAATCGTGTGAATGAGCATACAAGATTTGACGATTCTATATCACAGAGAAAAGAAGTTGATTTAATTTACGATTATACTAAGTTTTATGATATAAAACAGGTTAGTTCTTATACTGATTCAAATATTATGAAAATAAGAACACATAAAGACAGTTTTGAAATGGATATTGACATAATCAATGTAAATAAAATAGAAAATCAGGAATTTGCAATGGCATTATTTGAATATGCTCCATGTGATAACTGGTCAGCTTTTTTTGAAGCAGGATATTTTTTTGAATTTGATGCGGCAAGTAGTGGAGATATAAGAGCTTTTCAATTGGAAATAAAAGATGATATACGAAATAAGGTAATTGATAGAACATTACAGGTTAGCTGCGAGGAAGAACATTTCCGAATATGGATTCCTTCTACAACAAGAGATTCAACTGCGTGGAAAAAAATATCGCAGGTTTGTTTTGTTGTATTTTTCAATAGTACATATATTGATGGAGAAAAAGGTCTGTTGACAATCAGAAATCTTAAAATGGTGCCCCGATAGGATAATACTTTGAAAGTATGCAGAAAAGTCTAAAAGATATTGAGGAAAATCATGTAAGAGGTAATGATAGACTTATTTAGGTAGGTAAGCAATTTTCGGATTTAAAGCAGTAACAGAAAATTAAAATTGTAGATAAGTAAATAAAATAATAGAAAAAATTATATGCATCTAATCCATTTGCGGTTTAGGTGCTATTTTTTTGACAATATGAATGCGATCGCTCGTAATATCAATATGTTTATCAATAAAAATATATGAAGCAACAGAACAGATGATATTATATTCATCAGCATTTTTGCTTTTTTTTGCTTTTTAATAAGTGAAAAGTCTTACTTCGTGCAAAAAAATCGTACTTGGTGCAAAAAAGGTAAAATTTTATAAGATGCTTGTCGATAGAAAAAGAAAAAATAAGGAGGTTTTCAAGCATGAAAAAACTTAATGATGTAGCATTGAAATTACTTGCAAAAGCAGCATATGCAAACGCAGAGAAAGAGGCAAATTCAGCGTGCCTGTTTATTGGCTATCAGCCTAAAATGCCACAGAAAGTAAAAGAACTGAAAGAAAGAAAATAGTATTTTCCTATGGACAAATTGCTGAAAAATGTTCTATCTTGCATGAGGACAAAAGGACTTCTGGATAAAAATGAGGAAGATGTATATCGCTTTGGCTTAGAATGCTTATTGTTAGAGGTGGTACATTACTTGTCATACATAGTAATTGGTTTTGCTATGCGAATGATAATACCCATGATTGTAACTGCAATGGTGTTAATACCATTGCGTAGAAAATCGGGTGGCTTTCATGCGAGAACAAGGAGTGGATGCTATTTATTTTCATGTTCCATAGTTGTTGCGGTATGTTTATTGGATAAAATCATTTTTCCACTATGGTTATGTACTGCAACTACATTTGGGGCAAATGCAATTATATTTGCATTTGCTCCAATAGAAAATGAAAATCGAACATTAGATCAAGAGGAACAGAAAAAATTTAGAAAACAGGCGTTAATAATTTTAGTATTGGCAGATATGGCAATTATTATATCACACAAAATTCATATTGAAGTATGCCAGTGGTTATTAAACGGTATGATAGTTGCTGCACTACTGAATTTGTGTGGAAAAATTCAGACAAAATGCAAATTAGAAAAAATATGGTAGGAACTATTGCTAAAGAGTGGAAAAAGGTAACAAAAAATTGTTTCCAATAAAAAATTATCGTTGTGTTGGAACAAACATACTTGTATAGACGAGAAGTTTTGAAATCGCTTTACAGGAGGGGCATAATACTTGGTTGTGTTATGTTAGAGACAGATAGGGTTTACATTAGTTACATGGCAATAGCTGTTATATTATATGCAGCTTTGCTTAGTATAGCAAAAATTTTAAATAGGAGGTGAGAAAGAATAAAGCAGATTAATAAGAATGTGCTGAAAGTTGTAGAGCGTGTCATGAGAAATGAAGCTGTATATGGGATAAATGGATTTTCCACACCATGTATGGAAATACTTCATCAGCCGAAACGCCCGATTAGCCAGAAAAAAAGTGAAAGATAGTTAGCTGGCGTTTTTTACTATTATATCTGTAGCCATAGATGCTATAGGAATTTAATTATTTATTCTAAGATGACAAGTACAAAAAGGAGGAAAGATAGTAAGCGATGAATAACACACCGCCTACCCAAAACAGTAAACGACTACCATTTACTTTAGGTTTTCCCTGCTATCTACATGGCAGGGGAATTCTGTTTTCCGGGACATTGGATTCCACATCAATGATCCCCGAACACTGCTCTTTGATAAATTCACTCCATGGCATCAGCTGTTCTATACCTGCGGACGAGTTCATATAATCCGGCATATACAGCAGTACCATATAGAGATATTGGAAAATATTCAGATTGTTTGCTTTTGCTGTTTCCACAATGCTGTACATTACCGCACTTGCCCCAGCTCCAGCTTCTGATGTATGGAACAGGAAGGCTTTCCGCCCAACGGCATAACTTTTGGCTTTCCGTTCCGCACGGTTGTTTGAAATTTCACACCGGCCATCTATCATATAGTTCATCAAGGTATCATGATGATTTTGGGCATAGTTCACCGCTTTCCCAAGCTTGCTTCCGCCAGTTGGATGCAGTGTGCCAAGCCAGTTCCAGAACTGTTCCCATACAGGCTGTTCCAGAATGGTTCTTTGTTGTTTTCGTTCTTCTGCCTCCAGTTCTTTTAATGTGCGCTCCAGGTAGAAGAGCTTATTGCAATACAGCAGTCCAATTTCTGCCGGGAGCAGCTGTTCCAGCTTCTCTTCATCCGGAATACCGGTATCCTCGATCGCTTCATCAGAGTTAACATCCAGAAGTTTCAACTTTTTACGTCTGGCTGCCGGGACTGCTTCAAAGAACTTACGTCTTGCATGTGCAAGGCAGCAGACCAGTATGACATCTTCAAGCCTGTTGTAACCCTGATATCCGTCACACTGTACCATTCCATGGAATCCTTCCAGAAATTCCTGCACACAGGATCCTTTCCGGCTTGGCTGGTAATCATAAAGGACAATTGGTGTAAGACCATCATTTCCGGTTGTATATAACCACATATAAGAGGTCTGTTCCGCCGTACGTCCCTTTTCCCGCAGCACCTGACATGTTGTCTCATCTGCATGTACCAGGTCCCGCTTTAAAAGTTCTTCATGCAGCCGATCATAGATCAGATAGAAATAGTTTTCTGCCGTATAAATGATCCAGTTCGCCATGGTTTCCCGTGGCAGGGTAAATCCCAGCTGGTTCATCAGAAATTCCTGACGATAGTAAGGCATTGCCATGCCGATCTTTTCCATTGCAACATATGCGACCATGGATGGGGAAGCCGGGCTGTGTGGAATCAATGCTGTAGGTATCTTGGATTCAGCAAATGTCCCGTCACCATCTTTTCTGCATTCCGGGCACTGCCATTTCTCCTGATAATAGTGGATTCGTTCCACCTTTGCCGGGGTGATCCGTAGTTCTTCACGGACAAACATTTCCGTCACATACTCCATCTTGGAATTACAATAAGGACAATACTTATCTTCTTCCAGCAGGGGGATGACTTCCTTATGGATCGGAAGATTTCCATATTGGTCTTCACGTGTCGCTTTCGCTTTGCGTGTTGTCCGTTTGTGGCTTTTGACGATTGTTGTCACAGTTTCTTCCGTTTTCTTATCCTGTTTTGTCTTCTCACTGCCTGTACCAAAGAGTTTCCGCTGGAATTCATCCAGTGTTTCCCTGAGACCGGCAATTGTATCTTTCAGGTCATTGATGGTTTCCTTCAGTTCTGTGATGGTTTCGTCTTTTTCATCTAACCGTTCAGAAAGCATCTGGATCATAAGGTCCTTCTGATTCATCTCACTGTTAAAAAGTATGTCCTGTCCCTTTGAATCCACGGTGAATCCCTCCCTCTTTTTTCGTTACCTTTATTGTACGAAAAGGAAGGCATGGTTGCAAATGCCGTCCAAAATCAGACTGGCATTATGCCGAAAGCCAGATAGCTCCTTTTTTTCTCAAAATCAGCCAGTTTCCGGGATTTTCCGTAAAGTTATGCACATCATGATGATGTCATGCTCAACTATCCCCGGACAACGCACCCCATGATTTCACATCTGTGGATATCTTCCGTCAACAGCCTGCTCCGGCTGTAGAAAAATTTTTCAAAATCTACATATTGCACAAATCAGTAATCCCTGTCTTTCGCAGGCTGTATCGCTTTCGGCTGGTCAATGGAAAGTCCTTCCATCAGCCAGCGGAATTCCTGCCTTGTCAGAGGTCTGACTTCTGAAGCATTGCGTGGCCATTGGAATTTTCCATTGTCCAGGCGCTTCTGCAGGAGTACAAATCCATCCCGGTCAAAATAGAGGGCTTTCATCGTATTCTTTTTGCGTCCACAGAACAGAAAGACCGCATTGGAGAACGGATCCATCTGGAAATTGTCACGGATGACTGCCATGAGTCCGTCAAAGGATTTTCTCATATCAGTCCTTCCTGTAACCAGATAGATTTTCTGTACTCTGGACAGATCACCGATCAAAGTTTCCGCAGGGCAGATATCGTATGATAGATCACATCCCTGCCTGCATGATTATTGATTGCAACTTTACAGCCGTTTATGATAACTGTCAGTGCTTCGCCCTCTGATGTTGCATCTGTTGACAGCAGTCTGACTGGATTCGATATCGGTATATGCGATTCTTCTGTAATGGAAAGTGGTACGATTTCATGTGTGGCATCCACGATTAGCCTGTCTGTCTCCGGAATCATACATGATTTCTTTCTCAGCCTTGTGACAGTATTATAAAACGTATTGATAGAGATATCATTCTGCTCACACCAGACACGGTCAGAAAATCCACTGCTGCGACATTGCTGAATTAATGACAGCCATTCTTCGTCTGTTCTTCTCTTATTACGCATAAGCTGCTCCTCCTGTTAGCTAAAGTAGTTAAACACCGTAAACGGCTACCTTTGCTTAAGAAAAGAAGAGTGATACGTCCGCATCCAGATCTGAAAATAGATAAAGTAGTCGTTTACTGTTTATTGACTGTATTATCCCAAATCTTCAATTAAATTTGGAACGGTATGTTATTCATCGCTTACGAAAGATAATGAAATTAAGAAACAAAGCAGCGATGTTGTTAGCATTTTCCATGATGGTATCTTTAGGAAGTGTAGCAACTGTTAATGCAGCAGAAATGGAAAATGAATTTTCAACATTGAAGGAGAGTAGCAGTTTTGAAGAAGTAGCGGAGGTTGGCTCTTTGGAACAGTTCAAGGGAGATTCAATTGATAAGATTAAGATGGACGATAGTGGCATAGCATTAACTGCTACTGGTGATTCTTATGAGGCGAACAATGGTCCGGCTGTTGCTACAAAGGGAAGATATAACAAGATCACATATGCTTCACTTCATGATGCAAATGATGTAGATTGGTATACAATTGAAGTATTGGACACTTCCAAACCGATTAGTGTCTTTTTGACGAATATACCAAGCGGCTGTGATTATGATATGTATTTATTGAAGTATGATTCTACACTTGGAATTACTAAAATGTATTATAATCTTCAGAGTGGAACTACGGCAGAAGAATTGTATGGAACTGTGGATGAAGTCGGTACATATTATGTAGTTGTACAAGCCAGCACATCCTCATCTATAGAGAACAATTTTAGCTCATCTAATTATACACTCTATATGGGCGATTATTACAGAGTAGGTCAGTATGGTTATGTAGATACAGGTTTGGATATTAGCTTTGGAAATATACCAGTGGGAAATACAACTCCTGTATATAGGGGATGGTATACTTATGATTTGAGTAATGAGGCAAGTATTCCAAATGATGCTATTGTAACAAAAATATATTTGACTGGTAATGGAAATGGTGCATATTGGCTTGGCTTCTATAAAATGATGGCAGCGGCTGGTCAGGGAATTCAATTAGAATCAAAAATTGGTCAAATTGAAGTAATGTATTCTGGGGATAATCAGCTTTTGGCTAAACAGAAATGGTTAATCGGTGGCAAAATTATGGCAAGTACAAACTTTGTGTGGGAACCACAGATTTTAATTGCATATAAGTATGCAGCAACAATTTCAAATATGAGATTTTTTGCTTGATTTACAAAGAGTGATTTATGGAAACATAAACGATAATTACATGCAATTTTACTTGCGAGAATATTTTTACGCTTCTTAGCCTGTGCAGACTAAGAGGCGTAGAAGTATGTAGGAGGTTGAGATGATGCAATCAATATCAAGTTATATTAATCCTAATACAAGAGGGCTTACATCTAATTATAAAAATACAGCTATTAAAGATAAGGAAGCATATAACGGGGTGATGTCGCAGCACTTACTAAATCCGGTAGAGGATCTGGTACAAGCGTTAAAAACACCAATAAAATTGGCGAAAAGTGCTTCACTTAGCAGACAGAATAATTCTGTTAATATTGCAGAAGGACAAAGTATTCGTGTTAATGGAGGTCATGTGCTTACGGTTACGACGCATGGAGTAGAGGTTTCTGGTGGAGATAATCCGTATGATACAGAATCTTATGTAAAAGCACAAAGAATGGCAGATGCATTGGCATCAATGCTACGAAATGCAGGTGGGACAATGACTACTGTAGCACATTCCAAGGAGGAATATGCCCGGTATATAGAAGGAATTACGGATGTGATGTCTTATCTGGGTATCGACACTTCCAAAGATTTTACGGTCAATGGTATGCGATATAGCAAAAATAAAGATGGCTGGTATGAGTCAGAAGCGAACAGTGATGCACAGGCGGCATATGAACAGTTAAAAGCGAATAACAGAACCTATCAGTTTGCAGACGAAAAGACCAAAAAGCAGATTGCATATATTAGAGATTATTACCTTCAGACGGTGCCGGAGAGTGTAAAGGCGGCATGGCAGGAAACATTGGAAGAAACCAGTTTTAATCCATTTCAGACGGATGCAGTCAGTACCTTAACGCAGTTATCTGTAGAGCAGGATTTTCTGACAGGTGGTGATGACAATATTTTTGGAGAAACGAAAGAAAGTTGTCTGGCAGCTATTGATAAAATATTGGAGAGAATAGAAAACCCGTTGGCGGCAGTTACAGAGGAAAGGGCAGCATATCTGCAACAGGAAAAAGAATTTTATACAGTGTTGGCATCTAAAATAGGAGAATAATTTTATACATGATGCAAAAATGATATTGAAATAGGAGGAATGGTAGTATGTTTAAGAAAATTAAAAAAGTAGTGGCTTTTGCATTAGCTTTAACTATGCTAATGGGAATGAGTACAGTCGCATTTGCGGCAGAGAGAGAAAGTGAAGTTCCAGAGTTGACAAAAGTTGACGGAATGACGGTGGCTATTGATGAGGATAATGACAATGGCATCAGTCCTTTGTGGTGGTCTGGTAATGGTCCGGCTCCACAAGTAACTAAAATTGAACTTTATAATCATGGTTTGTTAGATAATGGAAACTATTGTGTCATCATCAAGGTTTATGGATATGGAAGTGATACTACAACTTTTAACGGAAGAAGTATTTCGTGGTTTAAACAGCAGCCGTTTATAATTTCAGGTAATGGTGCGGATGGCTTTTATTACTGGTATGATTGCGGAAAAATAACAGCACCTGGTAATTATACATTTACTACAAAATTTAGATCTACCAATTTCCCATATGGTGAGAAATCCTTTTCATGTGTATTCAAAAAAAGTTAAGGCAGGAAGTGGGCTAGAATATAGAGAGATTTTTAAGCTGATTGGAGGAACAGAAGTATGAACATTGGTTCTGGTCTAAATACGGTATCTTCAATGTACCGCCAACAAAAAGGCAATAATATGAAAGCCCCTGTATCTGCGGAAAAGACATTTTATACGGCTGAAACACCAAAGGTATACCAGATATTCACAACAGATAATATGTTGTGGACAGGAGGTAATGGTACAGGTCTTTCTTATTGCCTTAAATATGCGGATGATTCGACGGATGAAAATCCAGTGGTGTTAGCGAAAGGTGTGGATGAAAACGGAAAAGAGTTTGAACAAAGAATTTATATCAATGACGTTGATCCATCAAACGCCACAGTAGTCGAAATGCGTGCATTGGAGGCACATTACAAAGTGGAGAAGCAGGGAGGTTTTACGTCTTTGCCGCTTGAAGCTGGTAATATGGGGCTTAATGACAGAAGAGATTTTATTTCAATGTTTAAAGAATGCATAGAAGATTTAAACAAATTGGGAAGGTTTGATTTATCGTTGCTTTGGACGAAAAGTATGGATGCTTATCTTGATTTGACAAGTGCAAATAGTAAGTATAAATAGTGCTTAGTCATTTGAACATATGAGAAAAAGAAAACTTGGACTTCATAGGAGAGAGTAGCTTGGTTATGACTGAGAGAAGAATCATATGATTTCTATGATTATTTAGCGGGTAATAATATTGGAGTTATTATATGTTAATTTGAAAGGAGATTTTAAAATGAAGAAGGTAAAAAGTTTAAAGGCGTTGGTGTTGAGTTTGATGTTATGTTTGGCAATGGGAACAACTGCGTTTGCAGGTGAAGTATCCACTCAGGGACAGGCTGCGCCTAATGCAAATAAGGCAGTAGAAGTAAGCGATTGTGGCAATTTGGACGTAGTACCTGCTTATGATGACGCCGTTGCTCTTGCAGATACGATTCGGTATGATGCAAATAGAACCATTACAAGAAGCAATTCCAGAAGCGGTGTATTCAACGGAAATTATTATTACACCATTAATAACTCAAGCGTTACAAAGTTGTGCTTAGATGTTTATATGCCTAATAAAAGTGGAACAGATTATCTTCAGGGAACAATTACTCTTGTAGGAAGTGACGGAACAAGTGCACCGGTACAAATTGCTAATTATTCGGGAGATTCATGGACACTGACATTTACAGGTGTTAAGGTAGGTGTTAGATACCATTTCCATTATGAGTTGTATTCTGTTGGCTCTTCGCAGGTAGGCTATATTGCTTCTGCTGCTTATGCACAATAATAGATGCTCGAATATGGAATATTAAGCAAGCACAACAGAATATTTTCATTGTATGTTGCATTTTATAGAAATCTGGCATAAAGTGCAACATACTATAATAAAAAAATTAGATTATATTGCTGCTGGAGGGATTATAAATATGGTAAATATGGTAAATACCGCTGTAAATAACAATATTTATGCAGGAAGAAAACCTGGGTCAAAATATAACCAGTCACATACTTTTCAACAAAAGGAAGTATTAGAGGTACCGGATGGTGCAGCAGTTAACAAATATGCAAATGTTCAAGAAATCTATGAGGCATTAAAATATAACGCGTCATATAGAGTAGATAAACAGGAGCAGGATGAAATTGCTGAGAAAGAAATTCAAAATGAAGAACCAGAAATAAGCAATGATTCCAGTGAAAAAATGACAGCATGGTATCAGGGTGTTCCTTTGAAAGAATGGGCATTAACGGATCCTAAATACACGGATTCAGAAACGGGAATTTCATGGTATATTAGAGACGGAAAATATCCGTATATGGTAGGTGAGGATGCAGAAAAGTTCCGAAAACTTTGTGAAGAATCCGGGGAGTTCCCTCTAAAGAAATTTGGGGAAATGACGGGATTAATACAGAAATTAGATGACAATACAGTAGCGTATGTGGGTGATAACGGAATTGCAGTTAAATCTAAAGATGGGAAAGAGATGTTTGTGGACACATCTGGCTTGTCATATGATATTGTTATGGATATGTTCAGAAATTTGCCTAGAAATGGGAATTTTTTCAGCAATAAGTATTGGTCAGATAATATACAGAAAGCACAGGCTCGGAGCTGATGATACGTTATATTGCAAGAGTGTGTATGCTTGGACTCCGATAGGAGAAAGCAGATTGGTTCTGATTGACAGAAGAATCATATGATTTCATCATTAATTTGGTAGGCAATAATATTCAAATTATTGCCTGCTAAATTTTTACCAAAATTCTTCTAATACCGTTTTTGGACTAGAAATGAAAAGAAAATGAATATATCGAAAGAAGAATCTGAAAAGTTAGAAAATAATTGGAAGATTGGTTTGATTGTAGTATAATATTAAAAGAGGTGCGAGCTGAGAAATCAGCATAGCTGATTTCCCCTAGCAAGCGGAAGTAATTCTGCAAGCTTTGGTAAGCTGATAATAATACAGTAGGAAAAATCCTATCAGGTAAGGTCTAACCAACCGCCTGTACCGAGTCCTTGGAGCCGAAGCGGTAACGTTAGGTTTAAGCGTAGGACAGGGAGCAACAGAGCCGAAACGAAAGTGAAGTGATTGAGCTGGGAAATTATTATGAGGTTGGAAATGGTCGATGTGTTCTTATTCACAGCAGACAATATCGTTGTAACCGTTAGGGCGAGGTTATGATGGCATCCCCCAGTCAGAGAACTTGGCGAGGTTGATGATAAGTATGTTATCGGAACAGCTGAGATCCTATTATCTCCTCAAATGAGGTATGATGTACAATCAAAGGAATAAGAGAGGAAGTCAAACGGATAATAGGAAGTCCGAGTGCTCATAGTACCGAAGAAACTGCTAATCACAGTGGAGGGAAGGGGCACACCTTATATGGATGTAAAGAACTATTGCGTGGACAAGAGAGCCAATTAGTGCAATGCTCGAAGTTGAAGTATAGGGTTAAGCCGTATGCCTTAATAGGGCACGTGCGGTTTGAATGAGGGATATGGGGAGCAATCCCCATATCTACTTAAGTAAAAGCACACAAGAAGGCCCGTAAATCGAAAGCTGCTTATGATGAGGTCTTTGCTGATCTTCCGACAGAGAATGTTTATGTAGATACTCTTACGGAAGAACAGAAAACGTGTGATGTTTGTGGAACAATGATGATTCCTATCGGACACGAACCCATCCGGACAGAACTGCGTTATACAGAGCCAAAGCTGGAGCGTATTGATTATTATGCGACTACCTATGAGTGTCCACAATGCAAGGAAACGGAAGATCCCCGGTTCATCAAGGACGAAGGAACTCCTGCACTGATCCCGGGGAGTTATGCATCGTCCGGTCTTGCAGCACATGTGATGTATTATAAATATGTCATGTCTATGCCCTTATACCGTCAGGAGAAGGACTTTGAACACCTTGGGATAAAGATCAGCCGTACGACCATGGCCGGTTGGATCATCTACTGCGCAGAGAATTACTTTTTGCCAATGTATGAATATCTGCACCGGAAACTGTTGAAACGCAGATATCTGATGGCAGATGAGACTCCGATCCAGGTATTAAAGGAAGAAGGCCGCAGACCACAGAGTAAATCTTATGTCTGGCTGGTACGAACTGGTGACAATGGTGGGATTCCTATCATCCTTTATAATTACACTCCGACCAGAGCCGGCAGTCATGCCGCTGCTTTTCTTGCAGGTGCAGATCCCGGATACTATCTAATGGTTGATGGTTATAAAGGATACAACAAAGTGCCGGAGGCACAGCGTTGTTGTTGCTGGGCTCACATACGACGCTATTGGCTGCGGGCAATACCCAATGAACTTGATCCACTTAAATATCTGAGCTTCCTTCTAGAGCATCGTCCTGGTGCTGAAATGTCAGACGAGGAATTGGAACAATTTGCCCCGTGGAGTAAATTGGCTCAGGGAACTTGTAAATAAAATGTAGTGAAATACTCGTATGTCTGGCATTCTAGCGCGGGGTGTCAGATTTAATTTATAGGGTACGCCCTAAAACTATGCGCTTACCATTTATAGTTATAAAATATATAATAATATAAACTTAAACTTTTTCTAATACAATTATGGAGGGAATTATGGAAATTATTAGTGTAGAACATTTGAAAAAATATTATGGTAAAGTGCCAAATCAAACAAAAGCGGTAAATGATATAAGTTTTTCTGTACAGAAAGGAGAATTTGTTTCCATAATTGGTAGTTCTGGCAGTGGAAAATCTACGTTACTTAATATGATTGGCGGATTAGACACTCCAACTTCAGGGAATGTATATATTTTGGGGAAAGATATTACTTCTATGTCTGAGGAAGAATTGACACTATTTCGTAGAAAAAATATAGGATTTATTTTTCAAAATTATAATTTGATTCCTGTTTTAAGTGTCTATGAAAATATAGTTTTGCCAGTAGAACTTGACGGGAGAAAAATAGATAAAGATTTTTTAGATGATGTTTTAGATATACTTTCATTAAAGGAGAAAATCTTTAATCTTCCGAATACGCTCTCTGGAGGACAACAACAGAGAGTGGCTATTGCTCGTGCTATTATATCGAAACCGGCTGTTATATTAGCAGATGAACCAACTGGAAATTTGGATAGTAAAACGAGTGGAGATGTGATAAAGCTTTTAAGAACAGTCAACCAGCGTTTCGAACAAACGCTGATTATGATTACACATAATTTGGAAATAGCTCAGTTGTCGGATCGCATAATAAATATTATAGATGGAAAGGTAGATATATGAAAAAAAATTTTTATTATAAAATGAATTTAAGGCGTATATGGGGATTGTCTAAGAAAATTTTTTTGTCAAATCTATATCGAAATGTTGTGGTAATTATTGCGGTAGTTTTGTCCACTTTTATGTTGACATCTGTGTTTAGTGTTGGATTTAGTTATATAGAGACGGCACAATTACAACAAATTCGTGCGATGGGGACAACGGCTCATGTGGCTATTAATAACCCTAGTGATTTGCAAGTATCTGAGATAAAGAAATCAGATTCGATTAAAGATATTGGGATTTCTCAACATTTAGGACAAATTGACGGTTTGGAAGATGAAGATTTGTTGCTAGGGCTAAATTGGATAGATGAAAATGAATGGAACCTTCATAGGGTGCCCACTATTTCAGATGTTGTTGGAAACTACCCTGTTACAGAAAATGAAGTAATGATACCTACATGGATTTTAGAGCGTTTGGGAATAACAAATCCACAAGAAGGTATGTCTATTTCTTTGTCGTATCATTTGGATGACGATGATTCTATTAAGACGCAAGAGTTTATTTTGGCGGGATACTATACAGACTACTCTCAAGTTAGGACTAATGACAAAGGAAGCATTTACGTTTCAGAAGAATTTAAAAATAAGGCTGCTATCTCTACTGGTAAAGTAGTTATGGTGTCTTTTGAAGATACAGGAGATATTCAAAAAGAGTGTGATAGGTTAAAGGACAAGGTGAAATTTTCTTCAACACAGAGTTTTGAAATTGTTCCTGTAACACAAGTGAACAGCCAAGTATTAATTATAGGCATTGTCTTTATACTATTATTCATATTTATTAGCGGCTATTTGTTAATACATAATGTTTTATATATTAGTATAGTTAGAGATATCCGCTTTTTTGGTCAACTTCGATTAATAGGATTTACCAAAAAAGAAGTACGAAAAATTGTTTATCAGCAAGTTTTGTATATTACTGTTATTGGAATTCCGATAGGCTTGATATTGGGAGCTGCAGTATCTTTTGGTATCGTGCCATATAGTTTAAATGTGCTATATTCGGGGAATGAAGATTTAGGATTGCAAATTTCGTTCTCTCCGTTCGTTTTTATAGGAGCCACAATATTTTCTTTTGTCACTGCAAGAATAGGGTGTGTTAAACCTGCGAAAATAGCCGCCCAGGTTTCTCCTATTGCGGCAATGTCATATAATGATGTGGATTCGAAAAAATTGTATAAGCGTAGGAATAAGGTATTTAGATTAACAAGAATGGCGTTTCAAAATATTTTTCGCTCTAAAAAAAGCGCAATATTGGTTATTTCTTCTTTGTTTTTAGGGCTGGCGTTATATTGGATAGCAACGTCTTTATTGTCGAGTATTAGTCCGGAAAACTTTATACAGCAATGGGGTGAAAGCGACTTTGCAATTACTTATAGTATTCATGATGATGGAAGTCCAATCACGGCAGATATGCTAGAAGATATTAAAAATATCTCTGGAATTCAAAACTTAAGAGTTACCTATGTTGCCAAAGAACGTGTTACTTTTGATGTGCAGTATGATGAGGAGGTATTTGGCGCATATGTGGATTCATTAGAAGGAAAAGCAGGTATAGACTTTTCTTCTTCTGAAAAACGCGAATCATATACGGAGAATTTTTATAGTGGTGTTTATGGAATTGATAATAGTTATATAGAAGAATTAAATAAAACACTTGAACATCCTATTGATCTAGAGGCGTTTCAAGATGGTAAGATTGTTGTGCTTCAGACAATTACAAATGAGGATGGGGAAAATTTAATTCAACCTAATCAGATTATTACTATAAAAACTAAAGGGGCCGAGACGGAGTTTGAAGTTGCTGATGGTTTTTTTAGCGCTGATTTTCAAGGAGGGAGGGGAAATGAAAAAGGAACAGCCCCGGATTTATATATAAGCAAAACGGCGCTTGAAGGTTTAACTTCTCAAATTAAAATTTTTCGAATTGCATTTGACACTGATGGAAAACATGATGATGAAGTTTTAATGCAACTTCAAACGATTGCTTCTTTGAATTCGGATATTCAAATAATATCTAGGATTGAAAAAGCTAAAGAGATGGAAGGTTACATTTTGACAACTAAAGTTTTAACGATAGGATTGTCTTTTATATTTTTGCTAGTAGGAATACTTAATTTTGTTACAACAATGATTACGAGTGTAAATAACCGAAAACAAGAATTTGCAATTTTGGAAAGTATTGGTATGACGCATAGACAGCAATTAAAGATTTTATTGATTGAGGGATTTTATTATTGGATAATTTCATTTATATTATTGCTCATAGTAGGAAATGGAATATATATTCCCTTGTATTTTTGGTTTAAGCAAATTGTTTCGTATGCTTCTTTTAAAATGCCGTATGCTTCTTTGTTAATTGTTTTAATAATTATTTTTATGGTATGTTTAGTAACGCCGTTTTTTGCATATCAAAGCATTTTAAAAGATAGGCTGATTGAGCGAATTAATAAGCAATAATTTCTTCGCAGATAGAATTTGAGTGTAGATTAGATAGAAGATTTATTACTTTTTAAAAATAAAAGTCCAATCAGGAGTTTGCGATTCAAGAGAATCCATAACCATGATTAGGGCTTTTGCTTATTGGTAAACGTGGCTATTTAGTAAGGACAAACTCGCTGTATATTGTATATTGTTTTTTAAAATGTTAAAATTAATCATATTGGTATGAGTAAAAAATGGTTATTATATAATCTTTGAGGGGGTTGCAGATGGAATTAAAAACTTTTTTGAAACGTTTACTAAAAATAGTAGATATAGAGAAAAAAAAGTATATCGTTAATCAGATAAAATGTTTTTCTTTCTTAATGATCTATACAATTGCTTCTGTAATATTTCCTAGTTTTTTAAGCAAAATTGTTGATCTGGGAGTTGTTATGGGAGATGTTTCAAATATAGTGTTGTATACTACTGAGATGTTGATTTGCGGGATATTAATGGTAATTTTCTATTATTTGCAAAAAGTATTTTTTTTTAAATTCGGTAATGATATAGTATTAAGGACAAAACAAAAATTATATAAAAAGCTTAATACAGTTGATATTCAATTTTGGAACCAGTACAAAGTAGGGGATGTACTCACAATTTTAGATAATGACATAGAAAAATTGCAAGAACTACTAACATCTGATATCAGCGAATTGGTAGTAAATATTTGTTTGTGTATAGGGATTAGTTCATATATAATTATATTAAATCCTAAAATTGGCATTTTGGTTGTTGTAATGTCAATTATATTTGCATTTATTCAGCGAAAAGTGGCAAATAAGAGTAAAGAACGTATGAAAAAGTTGAGAGTGACTATGGGAGATTTTAACTCATTTTCCACTGAAACCATTAATAATATGCCTTCATTACAAATGACGGGAAAAACTCAATATATAAAAAAAATGTATGCAGATAAATGTGATGAACTGGCTAAAGAAGGATTAGATTTTACGAAAACCATGTGTACTGTTGGAATGACAGGAATGTCTTTTAATGTTCTTGCAATTGTTATTGTATTAATTTTAGGTGCTGTTGATGTTTCTAATAATTTGATTTCTGTTGGTTTGTTGTTTAGTATGACTATTTATGTGCAAAGATTATATAGTCCTATAGTATCAATAGGAAATATGTTTGTTAAAATAAAAAATTTCTTTCCTTTATTAGATAACATTTATAATGTAATGTTTAATGAAAAAAATATAATCAAGGGAGATTATAAACACAGCAGCGAGCTTATGGGAAATATTTCTTTTGATAATGTATGGTTTGGTTATAACAATGAAAGATTTATATTGAAAGGATTTACCGAAACGTTTAATAGAGGAGAAATCATTGGTATTGTAGGGAACAATGGAAGCGGAAAAACTACATTAGTCAGATTGCTGACTAAATTGTGTACTGTCGAACGTGGCAAAATTGAGATTGATGGAATTGATATTAACACATTTGATATGGAATATTTGCAGACGCAAATAGGCGTTATGACTCAAAATAGCTATTTGCTGGCTGAAGAGTTTAATAATATTCTAAAGAGTGAAAAAGAATTAAATAAAATGAAAAAATTTTTGGAAGAAATGAACTTTTACGAATCAGGAAACAGTATATTAAAAGGTAATTTTGAAGTAAAAGAAAATAATTTAAATATATCAGGAGGGGAGGCTCAAAAATTAGCTCTTTATAAGCTTTATTTGGATAATAAGCCGATTTGTGTTCTAGACGAGCCGACTGCTGCCTTGGATTCTAATAGTGAAGAGAAGATGATAGAGTTTATTAAAAATCATTTTAAAGAAAAAACTGTAATTATTATAACTCATAAACCACAAATTTTAAAAATTTGTAATCGGATAATAAAATTGGAATTGCATGAAGGGGGTAAGATGACAGTATGAAATTAAGTATTTGGGTAACTAAGACATGTAATATGGCCTGTAGTTATTGCTATGAAGAAGGACTTATAAGAGAGGATACTGGTGTTTGCGAAATTGATTATATCGAAAAAACAATAGAGTTTATTAATACAATGTGTTATAAGACCGCCTCTAAAAAAATATTCATTAAATTTTTTGGTGGAGAACCCTTAATTAAGTTTCCTTTTATTAAAAAATTTGTTGAGATTGCAAATGAAAAAATTGATGACAAAATCACTCCTTTTTATTCTATAACAACTAATGGAACATTAATGACGGATGATATGCTTATTTGGTTAAAAAAAAATAATGTGGAATGTGCATTAAGTATAGACGGTGATGAAGAGATATATAGCATAAATAGACGATATAAAAACCGATCATCAGCGTGGCGCGATGTCGATGATCTCATTCCGCGATTGTTTGATGCAAGTTTAAAATTGTCTGCGAGAGTGACCTATAATTCAAAAACTGTTTCAAAACTTAGTAGTAGTTGTGAATATTTGATAAATCGTGGCTTTACAGTGTTGAAAGTTGTACCAGATTATTTCGATTCTGAATGGAGTGACAAGTCATTGGAGATTCTCGAAGGACAATTAAGAGAAATAGATAAGATAAGAAATATAAGAAAGAATGCATATATAAACCTAGATGATGATGAATTGTTTATCGGTAGACGGGGCTGCGCGGGAGGTTATAGCATGTTTAGTATTGATTTGGGGGGGAATGTTTATCCTTGTACATATGTTATGGATGATAAACAATTTCTTTTAGGAAATATAGAAAACGTTTCAGAAATTGAACCGCGATATACAGATGGAACGTCTTTGAATAGGGAAGATTGTGTTGGATGCAGATATTTTAAATGTTGCAAAAGTGCTAGCTGTTTATATGGAAATTATAAAATGACAGGGTACTTGAATAAAACTAATTCTTTCTTTTGTGGATATAGAAAGATATTGTATCGAATAAATGAGGAAAAGTTATGAAAAATATCAATAGTATATTTTTTTCGAAGTATACGAGAGTATTAATAAATGGTAATGAATGTATTGTTGGCAATATTGCTTTTGATGGAAGATGGATCAAAATGTCGCATTCTCTTTATAAAGATTTGGTGCAAAAGTCTCAAAATAATATATCTTTACTATCTGAAAAAGAAAAAAAATATATAAATGCATTTCGGGAAGTAGGTATTTGCATTGATAATGCAGAAAAGGATGAGTTACAATTATATCCTTCGGATATAACCATTGAGATAACAACTCAGTGTAATTTGGCATGTAAACATTGCTCGTATTCCTTTGGTGGGAAAAAATATAGAGAAATGCCAATTGATATGATAAAAGCTATTTCAAAATGGTCGGAAGACAATAAAGTGAAAAGAATATTATTAACAGGCGGTGAGCCATTTTGCCGGAAAGATATAGTCGATGTATGTAAAGTGATTAAGCAGAATTTTACTGGGTCATTAGAAATAATTACAAACGGAACTTTGGTAACTGATGAGTACATCGAGCTTATAATGAGGTATATTCATGCTTTACATATTAGTTTAGATGGATATGATGAAAACAGTGTGAGCATGATACGGGGAAAGGGTGTATATAATAAAGTTATTGCATTAATTAATAAACTGAAGATGTGTGGGTATGAAAGAATTACTTTATCATGTGTAAGTGTTGGCGATGATAATTCTGAAATAATAAAGTTCAAAGAGTTATCTGAACGATTACATATTAAGCCGGTTATTAGACAGCTTAATATAAAAGGACGGGCAGAAGAAAATTTTGCGGAGGATCCTATGGAATTGCGTATTATGCATAATCTGACTGAAAAAGGACTTACATTTAAATGTTTATGTAACCATCAATATCGTTCTATTTTTATTAATACTTATGGAATAGTGTTTTCATGTGCTGCATTAAGAGAGGAAGAATTAGGAATTGGAAGTTTTATAGTTTCGGAACACAAGATACATATAGACGGTTTGTTTGCAAAACCTATAGTTGACAAAATCGCTCCATGTCAAAATTGTAATGTACGGTATTTTTGTGCGGATACTTGTATTTCAAGAAATAATGTGATATACTCAAACAATAAAAAACGTGTTGAGAGGTGTCATATTAAAAAGAATAAATTGGAAAAAATTGTGTGGCACACTGATAATGATTTGTAATTTAATTTACAAATAAAATTTTAAAGAAGGGAGGAGTTATCATGGGAAACAAAGAAAAAGAACTTGAAGTTGAAATCAAAGGTTATGGATGTGACGATGATTGCGAACAGTATTTTGAGAAAACGGCATCAAAAGATTGTGGCTGGAAAGAAACTGATAATACTTGGCCACTGTGGTAGAAAGTATCAGGTAAACATGTAAATGAGTAAGAAATGGGTGCCCTAGAAGTCTTTGTAAAACCAATATTATACAAGCCCTAGAACATTTGATAAGGTGTATTTTGGGGTTGTAGTATGTGGTGCGAGAGACTTTTAGGGCATTCTTTTTAATTAGTGAGTAGGTGTAAATAACTTCAATGAAAATTGCTGTGTTAGATAGTGGGTTTGATTTTAGTCAACCATTACAGAATAAAATTACTAATATAAATTTCACAGATGAAACTAACAAAGATGAAAACGGTCATGGTACATGTATTATAAAATTAATTGATTCAATTAGTTCTGGTTTGGAATTGTATAGTATAAAAATATTGGATAGAACTGGAAAAGGGAAGCTGTCGTCTTTAAAAGTGGCACTACTTGAAGCGTTAAACAGTGACGTTAATATTATTAATTTAAGTTTAGGAATTGAAGCATTTATTAAAGATTCGGAGTTAGAAATTCTTTTAGATAAATGTCTGTCTCAAGGAATAATAATAGTTACATCAGAATCAAATAATGGAAAAATAAATTATCTTTCTTGTAATAATAGAATAATTAGTGTCCAAGGTAAACAAAATAATCTTGTTACCAGTAACAATGTTATTTATATTAATAATTCTCCAAGAATTATACCATGGTTGGGATCGTCTTATGTTTTAAGTGGAGCAAATAGTTTTTTGACTCCATTTATTATAAAAAAAATATATGAATTATTGCAGAATCATGTAAGTATACAAAATTTAAAAAAATGTTTAATGCAGCAAAGTTTTATATTTAATAGTAATAAAAAAATTCAGAGACAATCAATAATTAATGCTAAATTAATGAAAAGTATTGAGGAAGAAATTTCTATTTGGAATTTATATGATGAAAATAAAGCATTTAAAATCGCCCAGGCTACTCCACGGAATATAACAGCACTTGTTAGGATAATTGAAGAAAAAACTCAACAATCATATATTTATGATTCCTTTTGGATGCCAGATTTAGCTTATTTAGAAAATTTTGTTAACAAAATAGGATCTATACTTCACTAATAATACAATGAAAGGTGTAAATATGAACGAAATTAAACTGGATAATATATGCTTTTCGGATAATACAAGAATTTTAAATCACTATAATGAAATAGTTATTGGTAATGTGAGAGAGTGTGGTTTATGGATAAAAATTCTAACTAAAGACTTTGAAAAAATAAAAACATACATAGGACTAGAAAATGGTTTTGAGCTGTTAATGCGGAATACGGATAATGCACGGAAGCAATATTATATTGAGATTATTAAGGCTTTAGCAAAAATAAAAGTGATAAAACGTAAAGACTGGAGTGAAAACAAGAAAACTATAGAACGATTAGACATTGAATTAACTACAAAATGTAATTTGAGATGTAAGCATTGTTCTGGCGAGTATGGTGAGCAAGATAAATCTTCAATGCCACAAGAGATGTTTCATAGAATCATACATTGGGCCGCAGAAAATAATATATCCTCAGTAACATTAAGTGGTGGTGAAATTTTTTGTTTGTCTAATATTTCAAAATATTTAGAATATGCAAGAAAGAATTTTATGGGGCGTATTGATATTATTTCAAATGCTACTTTAATTTATCCTGAACATATTAGTATATTAAAGTCATGTGTGGATGAAATTAGTATTAGTTTAGATGGATATGACAAGAATAGCGTAGATTTCATACGAGGACAAGGGGTGTTTGATAAAGTTATTGAGACTATAATTTTGCTAAAAAATAATAAAATTGATAACATTTCACTTTCTATGGTTCTAACAAGTAATAATAAAAATCATGTAACTGACTTCAAAGAACTTTGTAATAAATTTGAAGTAAAGCCTATTCTAAGAACACTCTCTGTAAAGGGAAGAGCTTTAAAGTTTTATGATGACTTAATTAATGATAACGAAAAAGGAAAAGAAGATAATATATCTAAGAGAATTAACATGTTAGCCATGTGTAATGCTGGAAGTCAAATACTTTCTATTAATGCAAGTGGTAAAGTGACTTTGTGTTCAGCTATGGAAGAGTCAAATGTTATTTTGGGAGATATTGATGAACTGGATATAATTTTTCATGATGTTAAACGAATTAATACGATTTGTGTTGTAGATACGGTTACACCATGTAATGAATGCGATGTTAGATATTTTTGTTCTTCTATGTGTCATGCAGTAAACACAAATATTTACAATAATAATCAGTTGAAAGAAAAACGGTGTGAGCAATATAAAAATCTCTTGGAAAAACATGTATGGGGGATTTGAAATATATTGTGAGTACTAAGTTTAGCAGCTGTCAGGCAAGGAAAAGAATGCAATGATAAAAATCTTAAATAGTATTAAAGAATTACGTTAGAAATAGCCTTTGCAGAAAGGCTATTTTTTATGTATGCGCGCCATGGGCGCGCTCTAATGGGTGAAAGGTCCCGAATATGCCCAGGTAGTGGGAAATGTATAGCTGAACAGCAAGGGTGTTCACCGTGAGGTAAAATCTGAAGGAAGTCGTTGGCAAATCTCTGGTCCGACGGACAGAAACCGCATACAAGGCTAGGCTACGAGAGATAAGTTGGCATAAAGCAACGAAGTCTAATAACTACCACATTTGTGGTAGCAGAGTAAATGCGGTGGATGAATAAATTAAAGATTGCAGTATTAGATAATGGTGTAGACGAAAAATTGCTTGCATCATGTGGATTACCCGATATAATTCAGCAGAACAAAGGAAATATCAGTGATGAGGAGGATTTGTTTCTGCATGGGACAAATTGTGCCATGATCATAGGGCTTAATTGTGCCGACGCAGAATTATACAGTTATAAACTGCTTGATAATACAGGAAAAGGAAATGTGGATGATCTGAAATCAGCGTTTGACTGGTGTCTGATGAACAATATAAGACTTGTCAATCTGAGTTTTGGAACTACACATGAATATTCCAGATGGTTTTACATCAGCCGTCCGGTGATATGGAAATCACTTTTTAGATCCGCTTTTGTGCATACCGAATCATAATTTCTGCTGAGACATTTGTAAAGACTGCTACGCACCGCAGATGCGGCAAGGTCTTGACAAATATCCCAACAGAAATGGATAAGTCATCAAGCACAAAATAGGCGATTTCCGAGTACCGGAACTCTGATTTCCAAATTTCCGGAAGTGCGATTTCATCGCACAAGAATATTCAACACATTTTAAGGACAAAGGAATAATTCGGCAGTTGGTAAATCAATATGCCAATAAGGGACTTATCATAATTGCGGCAACTGCTAATAGTGGGTATACGGCTTTTCCGGCATCCTTTTCAAATGTTATCGGAGTAAAAGCAAAAGATACATTTAACATTGATGCGGAAGGTTTGCGGGATAAAGGTGTGGATTTTGCAGCTCCATCGGAACACAAAATCTGGTTTGGAGGAAACGATATAACGCTTCAGAAAAGTAACAGCTATGCGGCACCTTATGTAACAGCAATGGCTGGAAGGTTAATGATGGAACAGTCATGGATCAATAATGTATGGCAGATTAAGAAGCATTTATACCAGAAATTCAGGGGAAAATGTGTACAATATATTCCGGATTGGATAGAAAAAGGATGGATTGCCGGAAAGGTATTAAAGAGTAAGGAAGAGGTTTATTTTGAGGTAGCTGCAAAGGAAGAAGCAGACACTGTAATTTTGTATGATAAAAATGAGTTTAATGAATACAGGGAGAAGCACATTGTGTATCTTGGCAATGAAATAGCAGAGCAGCCGGATACACAGTGCTTTTTCTGGAGCAGAAGAAACAGAAAAGAACAGATCTTATGTTCAAGGATAAAGAAGGAGAATATTAATATACCTGTCATACTTTTAAAAAGTGGTAAAGAACAGGATCAGATATGGTGGCTTACGGAATTAAGAAAGAGTTTTGAAGCGGAGGGCTATAATGCATATGCTATTTCCACTGAACAGGAGAGCGTATTGTATGATTTAGAATATATCCCTTTTGCTGTTGATGAAAATATAAGTAATAAGATTGGTGATTTCCTGTATTGGCAGACTTATTACAACCAGTCTGATTTGATTATTTGTGGAATACAGGAAAAAGAAAGTATCGGTGTGGAAGCCGATATATTTGTAAGAATAGAAAATGGGAAGAAGCAGACAGGAATACAAATTTATTGCGACAAAATAAAAAAGGCGCAGATGTGTTTTGGAACCCTCGGAGAGCAGCAGATAAAGGAAGTATATGATTGTCTGCTTACAATCCTGACGGAGGATGAAGATGGGGAATAAAGAAGCAGTAAAGAAACTGCTGGGAATGTTAAAGGGGTATAGAAAAATAATTGCTCTGATTATTGCATGTCTGCTCATTTCAACAGGATTGAATATGTGTATCCCGTTACTAAGCAGGGGGATTATGGATTATGGTTTCATAGGCGGAGATAAAGAACTGCTTATAAAACAGGTAATAGGTTCACTGCTTATCTATATGATGATAGCAGTTATTGATATTATAAAAGAAAAGAAGCGGGTAGATATATCTGCGAATATACAATATTCTTTATCGGAACAGTCATTTCAACGTCTGATGAGGATAAAAGCAAACTATTTCAGCAGTAAAAATTATGCGGAAATCCTAAATAACATAAATATAGATATAGGAAATATGACTTCTGTTGCAGATGAGGGTGTGTTTTTTGTTGTCACTCAGGCATTCAGTATGGTAGGTGGAATTATCGGACTTTTTATCTTAGATTACAGAATGACACTCATGGTACTTCTTTTTATTCCGGTAAAAGCGGTTATTATGAAACATTTTGCAAAGAAGCGAAAAAGAATCATGGACGAGTTTATTACAGAAAGCGAAAAATATGCCGGATGGTTTGGAGATACTGTTGGCGGTGTAAGGGAAGTAAAGCTTTTTGGAATACAGGAAAATAAGAGAGCCGAATTTGCTGACAGACAGCTTTCTGTAATCAATAAACAGAAAAAGATGAATATGCTTGCCCAGTGGAACGGCATAACGGATAACATTATCGTACATCTGCTGACCAGCTTGATATATATTATTGGCGCAAATCTTGTTTTTGATATGCAGCTTTCAGTAGGCAGTGTGTTTGCGTTTATTACATATAGTGCGTATGTGACAGGACCTATTTCAGCAATACTCAATATCGGGTATCTTTTGTCAGGAATTATTCCTTCAACAAAGCGGTATTATGAGTTTATGGCACTTGAAGAAGAAAAGGAAAATGAGGAGGGCATGACCGAGCCTTCTTCGGTGATCTGGAATTACAGAATCTTTCTTTTTCATATGAAAAGGATAAAGCGGTACTGTCCGATATTAATATTGCTTTTCCAAAGGGAAGTAAAACGGTGCTGATTGGTCGGAATGGTTCGGGAAAAAGTACACTGATAAGTCTGTTGCTGCAATTATACCAACCTACAGGCGGAAAAATAACATTAAATGGTATAGATATTTCGGAGTTTGTTTTGAGAGAATACAGAAATATGGTATCTGTAGTAAGCCAGGAGATCTATCTGTTCAATTCATCTATCAGGGATAATATCTGTATGTATAAAAATATAGATGATAAGACAATTATGGAAGCCTGTAAAGATAGTGGACTTGCTGATTTTATTTCTGAGGTGTCATTGGATTATGTGGTAGGACAGAATGGGGCAATGCTTTCCGGAGGACAGAAACAGAAAATTGCACTGGCAAGGGCATTGGTGCATAACAGTCCGGTTATTATATTTGATGAAGCCACATCTAATACAGATGTGTATTCTGAACATCAGATTAACGGACTGCTCCATACGAAACTGAAAGAAAAGACGGTCATAATCATTACCCACAAACAGGAGATATTAAAAGAAGCAGATCAGATTATCATGCTGAAAGATGGTGCTGTTGTTGGAAGTGGAGTCTATGATGATTTGTCAAAAGATAATCTGGAATTTAAAAATATTGAATAATACATTGCCATGAATTGACAGGAGATAGTAAAATCTGCAAAGTATTACACGAAAATGGCAAATGGTTACAGATTGCCAGACACCATAATAATTTCTGATATAATGCGATAAGTCAGAAAGGATGATGGGGCTATGGGGAAACGAGAGCACATATACAAAATTATTGCAGAGAATATCAGAAAAGAACGAAGAAGGCTTGGAATTACGCAGGCAGAGCTTGCAGAACGGGCGGATGTATCATTGGATACTATCAAAAGTGTTGAAAATGGCAGAAGGGCAATGAGTCTTGATACATATTTGAATATTGTTCATGCATTGGAGTCATCGCCTATGGTTCTGATGAGCCAGCAGCACCCTAAGAAGCACATTGAGCGTTTTGCATTTATGATGAATCGGTGCGACGAAAGAGAAATAGAATTTGCATTACATATGATTGAACAAATATTAAGAGGACAGGAAGATTATCTGAGTGAATAGACGGGTAGTTATCCTGTCCTTTGTCTATGACTCTTTTGCAAATTTTTCAGCGAGATGGTATATGATTTCTTCAATGGTGGGAGTATCATTTTCACATGGAAAGTCTGTCCAGAAGCGTTGCATTTGTGGATCAGGGCTTTTTAAAGCAATGGAAACTGCCCGCCCAATTTCCTGTTGGACTTCTTCTTTTGTGATTCCTTCTTTTTCGGCAATGATTTCTAAATATTTATCAACAGAGTATGTGCTTTTATCATTCATAGTGTTGTTGTGAATCCTTTCTGAGAAGGGTATCTACGGGCAAATTGTCAGGTGCTTGAATTGTCCCGGTTGAATACCATAAAAGTAAAACAGATAATCCGTTCTATATTACATAATAACCTTGAGAGCTGTTTTCTATGCAGCTTATGGCTATTTTCTATTCTATCATATACATACAGTACGGTGCATACACGCACCATATCATTATAGGACACTCTTGCGTAGAATACAAGGAGGAGGTCTTTGTAATGATAGTATATGACAGGTTATGGATCACACTCAAGAAGAAAAATATTAGCCAGTATGCACTAATTAAAGATTATGGAATAGATAAAGCACAGTTACAGCGATTGCGAAAGAATATGGTCGTAAAAACGGTAATCCTTAACAGATTATGTTCCATACTTGATTGTAAGATAGAGGACATCATGGAGTTTGTGCCGGATGAGGATATTAAGTAAAGAGATATTTCCAAAATGTAATGAGAGTTTGGAAATATCTCTTTTTTAATCCGCAAATATTTATATTCTTGGTATTAAGGTGTACAATATTCCACCTGAAATAGCTGGTTTAGTCACTCTTACAAAAGATTCGCTTACGGTACAATAAATATAGCTTAAGCAAATATATAAGGTGCCGGAAAAGAGTGGAAGGTGTACTACGATATTGTTAATAGTGGAGAAAGAATAAAAGAGTTGCGTGCGGCAAGAAGAATGACAAGACAGCAGCTTGCCGAGCAGATTGGATTGTCAGTGGACGCTCTGCGGAAAATTGAAGCTGGTGTAAATGGAGCAAAAATAGATACGCTGATTAGTATTGCTGAATTGTTTCATATAACGTTGGATTATCTTGTGTGTGGGTGTGAAAGAAAGGTAGAAGTCGATGATCTGCTGGTTGGTCTGAAGGAGAAGGAAGTACAGTTTATCCGGAATATGGTATTAAATGCCGTTGACAATATGAAACTTCTGACAGAATAAAAAAGTCGGATTGCATTTTTGATGATGCAGTCCGGCTTTTTTTATAAGGATTTGGAACAGGTGGGAGTGTTACTCTTAGTTCAAAAGAGTGTCGGTTACTGTAGAAGATGCGTGGTGTCAGTTATACTCTGTTCAGGTTCTGAGAAAAGAACCGTTGAATATTGAAAACAGAATAGGACACGCATATTCCACGAGCTTATATCGCCTTGTCTATGACAGGGTGGCAGAATCCCATTTCGTGCGATGACTATCCTCAGAGCTGTAGCCGATTATGAGAAACGTAACAGCAGGAGCCTTTAAGGATAAGAGCAGAGGGTTGTGCCTACCGGGTTAGCAGCCGGAGGTAATGAGATAATAAGTGCACCTGAATTTCAGCGAAATGCATTTTCAGAGAGTGGCTACTTTCGTAAGTCCAGATGGGCAGGAAACTACGAAGTGTTTGTGGCTGGCAAAGGATATGTTACCCGATACGGGGAAGGTTGAGAAACCGGGAAGATAGTATTTTATCTTCCCACACAAACTGATTTGCAGTAACCAGCAGACAACAACGGGGCTTATAAGTGCAGAGAGCATTGGCAGGTCAGTTTATGTGAGGAGATAAAGTGTGCACAGGATATCAAATCAAAATAAAAACAGGAATGGAGATTTTAAAATGAATAAAGCAGTTATATATTTTGGAGCAACAGGAAATGAGGCAGCGGATCAGATGGTAATGCAGGTTCTTGAGGAGTATTGCGCTGTGAATGGATATGAGGTGGTTGCAGTTATTTCAGAGAACGCAAGACCGGAGGGAATGACATTTCCTATGAAGTTTGCCTTTGTCGGTATGGCAGAAGTAGAAGATGTTGATGTGGTTGTTACTTTTATGAGTGATATGGTGGGCGATTGTGAAGAAACAATTATGGATAACATCATTATGCTTGGAGAGCATGGCATTACGGTTGAGACAGCAAACGATGATATGGCTGGATATTATCAGAAGATGGAGCAGGCAGGGCAAAAGGAAGATAACGGCATTGTTTCACTTGCTGATTTTATGGCAGTATTTTTCAGACGTCTCAGAGCCAACAGATAGGAGGTTTTATGAGTAAGTGTTGTGTTATCTGTGTAGGCAGGAATGCCGACAGAGCCGCAGACAGGATAGAAGCATATGCTAAGAAAGCGGATTTTGAGATTGTAGAAACAATCTTTAAAGATACGAAGTCTGTGGAAAGACTTAAATTTTATATCGAAAGAGATTCCATTATCAGTATTCTGGTAAGCAGTATCTATGATATTTCATCGGACAAAGATGTGGTAAAGGGTATTATGGAGCTTGCAGCGGAGCACGGTATCAGTATTAATGACGAGAGCAGGGGCTATGAACCTGCTCTCATCTCGTTTGAGGAGGATAATGCCGGATAAAAAGGAATTAAGCATAGTGACATTTTCATCAGAAACCGTGGTGTTTGATGGGAAAGGAGACAGAGTTGTTGCCTGCCCTACGGAACAGGAAGCTGTCGAATATATCCGTGGGCAGGAAATACCAGTTGACAGACAAGGAAGTGAATATTATGAGTGAAATAAGACGGGGCGATATCTGGATGGTTGATTTTGGAGTACCGGAAGATGAGAATGACCACAAGCTGCACGGTATCAGACCAGTAGTGATTGTGAGCAATGACAGTGCAAACAGACATAGCACGGTATTCCATGCAGTACCGCTTACAAGTAAGATTCATAAAAAGACATATCTGCCAACACATATTTTTATCAGTTCGTTTAAGGCTGTTGGATTAAGAACGAACAGTATCGCTCAGTGTGAGCAGTTATGTGATGTGAAAGATACGGACCTGATAGAAAAAATCGGGAAAGTAAGCAAAAACCAGTTAAGACAGATAACAAAAGGTATGCAGATCCAGTTGGGTATGAGTACAAAACATAATAATCCAATCGCATAAATTCCAGCCGGGGCGAAAGCTCCGGTGTTACATAGCCGTCAGCATATCTGGTGGCTTAATTTGATTGGAGGGATAGGATGACAGTTGAACAGTTGGACAAAATATCGGCACAGAGATTAGAAGATGTGGATATTGATACATTGGTGGAAGTAAACAGCATAAAGTACGCTGACGGAATGCCTGTGGAAAAGAAGGTTGCGGGAATGATTGCAAAGACAGGTAATCCGTATTTCCGCAGATCAGGAAAGAGCAAAATTAAGATTTCATTTTCTGATAACGGGGAAAGCCTGAAAGACAATTATATTGCTATGCTTGCCAATGTATAGAGCAGTCAGCCAAAATTAGGGGTGGAAATTCAGATGGATTTGTGATATCATTACAGACAAATAAGGACATCTAACCCGAAAGGGTATCAATTTCATATTTATGTTTCCATTCCTCTTGATTTGGGACTTCTAACTTAGAAAATCGAAGGAGTGGTGGACATGAACAATTCTAAAAGAATTTACAGAGCAGCCATCTATGTTAGATTATCTAAGGAAGATGGCGATCTTGATGATGTGAGAAAAGCTGAAAGTAACAGTATCTCAAATCAGAAATCCCTGATACTTAATTATTTAAAAGACAAAGAAGATATTGAAATAGTATCAATCCGTGAGGATGACGGCTATTCAGGGGCAACTTTTGACCGTCCGGCATTTAAACTTATGATGCAGGATGTGAAAGACGGTATTATAGACTGTATCGTTGTAAAAGATCTTTCGAGGTTTGCAAGAGAGTATATCGACGCAGGGAGATACATTGAGCGGATGTTTCCTGCAATGGGGATACGATTTATAGCGATCAATGATGCCTATGACAGTGCAGATACACAGGCACAGGGAAACGAGATAATCATTCCGTTTAAGAATCTTATCAATGACGCTTATTGCAGGGATATTTCCATAAAAATCCGAAGCCACCTTGAAACAAAGAGACAGAACGGAGAATTTGTAGGAAATTACTGTGTCTATGGCTACAAGAAATCTGAGATTGACCATAATGTGATTGTTCCTGACGAATATGCTGGTCCGGTGGTTCAGGATATTTTCCACTGGATAAAGAACGGAATGAGCCTTGATGCCATAAGTGACAAGCTGAATGCTCTTGGTATTCTCTCACCTATGGCATATAAGCTCAGCAAGGGAGAGAATTATAAGACAGCATTTCAGAAGAAAGACGAGCTGTTGTGGACTCCTGTTGCTGTAAGGCGTATTGCAACGAATATTATTTATACAGGAACGCTTGTACAGGGCAAAATCACAACACCTAACCATAAGGTTAAAACAAGGATATTAAAGCCACAGGAGAAATGGGCAGTATGCCACAACAATCACGAGGCACTGGTATCTTTAAGAACATTCCAGATTGTACAGCGTCTGTTGTCAGTGGATATGAGAATGGCACCGGGGAAAGACTCTATCTATCTTTTATCCGGAATAGCAGTATGTGCCGATTGTGGAGCACTTATGACACGAAAGGTGTCTACGGTAAATGGGAAAAAGTATGTTTACTATATGTGTTCCAATAACAAGAAGAATAAGAAGTGCAGCTCCCACAGGATAAAAGAGGCAGACTTGGAAAGCCGTGTATTTGATACCTTGAGGGAAATGACAGCAACACTTCTGGACGCTGATGAAGTGATAAAGGAAGCTGGCAACAATGCCAATTTCAGAATAGACCAGAAAAAGACAAAAGAGAGGATCAGTGCAAAAGAGAAAGAGATAACCAAATATAATCAGATGCTTGTTTCACTTTATGAGGACTACAAAGATGGAATCGTTGATAAATCAGACTTTGCGATTATCAAGGAGAGCTTTGAAGTAAAAAGGTCTGAAGCGGAAAAGGCAATCGACAGGTTACAGAAAGAAGCAGAAAACATTGCTGCCGGAATTGAAAGAGATACCGAGTGGCTGGAAGAACACAGGAAATGGAAAACAATGCCTTCTCTTACCCGTAATGTGGTAGTGAGCCTTATACAGTCCGTAAAGGTATATGAGGGCGGTGATATAGAAATCGTACTGGATTGTGACGATGAATACAGGAAAATCGTTGCAAGAGCCGGGGAGCTGGAAAAACAGCAGGATACGGAAAGGCTGGTGGTCTAAATGGCAAGGAAGTCAAGAACACAGCCGAAACAATCACCGGATACACTGAATGTATTATCCAAAGTGTATAAAACTGCCATATATGTGAGATTGTCTGCGGAAAAAGATGAAACGAGAGACAGAAAAACCCTGATCAATCAGAGAAATCTCATTAAGAACTTTGTGGATCAGCAGATGGATATGGAAATCCATGACATCTATATGGATGATGAAATTTCCGGTACAACATTCGACAGACCGGAATTTGAGCGTATGATGTCAGATATGAGGGCAGGAAGGATCAACTGCATTGTCGTAAAGGATTTGTCCCGCTTGGGTAGAGATTACATTGAAACGGGCAATCTGGTAGAGCGTGTATTCCCGATGATGAATATCCGCTTTGTAGCGATTACGGATAATTATGATTCCTCAAAGAAAGACGCAGACCTTATGGTTGCGGTCACGAATATAGCCAATGATCTGTATGCTAAGGATATTTCAAAGAAAATATCTTCCAGTAAGCAGGAAGCGATGGAAAAAGGTATTCCAGTTGGCAGAGTGACTTATGGGTATAAGGTGGTTCTTGATGAAAACAAAGTCAGGGTAATGGTTGAGGATAAGGAAGCCGCAGATGTTGTAAGGTGGATTTTTAATGAGGCAGAAAAAGGTACACTGCATTCTGTGATAGCGGCAGAACTGAATGCGAAGCATATCCTTACACCTGCCCAGTACAAAGTAAGGCATAATATAGAGAAACTTGAAAAGCTGCGTGGAGTTAAGTGGACTGTTGATACATTGTCACAGATTTTAAAGAATGAAGTCTATATTGGAAGATATGTGACAGGTAAAGACAGGGTATGCTTGTACAGACACGAAAAGAGGCATACTACCAATAAAGATGAGTGGTATGTTTTTGAAAATCATCATATTGCACTTATCACAAAGGAACAGTTCTATGCGGTGCAGAAGAACAAAAGAAAGGTAATAAAGCCAGCAAAAAAGCAGACCGTGAATATGCTGAAAGGCAAAATCACCTGCGGCTGTTGTGGAAGCAGTATCCATATCCACCCTGAGAAATATGGAAAGGTTTATATGTGTACGCATAGAAAAAGATATGGAAAGGACAGTTGCAACTGCCTGCCTGTAAAGGTAGACGATATATATGCAGCGGTGCTTGCTGTTATAAAGGAGCAGATACAGGTCTTTATTGACAGGGAAAAAATATTAAAGGAACATCACAATGACAGCAGTGTAATCAGACAGGAACAGGTATATACGGAAGCTGTGAATAAGTGTGTCAAGGAAATGGACAGACTTATGGAATTAAAGAGCGGTCTGTATGCTGATTACACGGAAGATTTGCTTGATGAAAAGGAATATCTGCAACTGAACAGGGAGTATTCACAGCGTATTGAGAAATTGAAGATACAGGCTGATGAATACAGGCAGGCGGCAAGTCAGTATGAAAGTGCTGAAAAGACCGTTGCCCAGTTAAAAGCTGAAATGCTCCGTTTTAAAGGAAAACGCAAGTTGACGCAGGAAATGGTCGATTTGTTTGTTGCACAGGTACGCATATACGAAAACAAGAATCTTGAGATCGTTTTGAACTATGAAGATGAACTGAAAAAATTCGCAGAACTGAATATGGAAAGAGAGGCAGGATAATGGCTGAGAAAAGAAAATTAGCCTTTTATATCCGTCTCTCGGATGCGGATGAGGAGGTAAAAGAAGGAACAAAAGACGAAAGTAACAGTATTACAGGACAGAGAAAACTCTTGTATGCGTATATCAAGAAAACAGAGGAATTTGCAGGTTTTGAGGTACTGGAATACTTTGATGACGGATATTCGGGAACAATGTTCAATAACAGGGCAGAATTCCAAAGGCTCATACAGGACGCAGAGCTTGGAAGATTTGAATGTATCATAGTAAAAGACTTTTCACGATTTGGAAGGGATTACCTTGAAGTAGGCAACTATCTGGAGTTTGTATTCCCTGCAATGGGAATGAGGTTTATTTCTGTCAACGATAATTATGACAGTGACAGAAACTTTGGTGTTACCGGAGGAATGGATGTAGCTTATAAGAATCTGATTTACCAGCTTTACAGTATGGATTTATCAAGAAAGGTAAAGAGTGCCAGAAGGACAAGAAATCTGAGCGGCGAATACACGGCATCATTTGTCTGCTATGGATACAAGAAAGATCCAGACGATAAGCATAAGCTGATAATAGATGAAGAAGCTGCAAAGGTTGTTGTGGAGATATTTTCACTGATCATTGCAGGATATAATGCAAGTGAGGTTGCCCGCATATTAAATGAGAGAAAAATCCCGACAAGAGTTCAAAACCAGTGGAAGAATGGAATCAATTATGTTCCGGTTCATAATAAAGGGGATTATATGTGGGATAATTCAGAAGTTATAGCGATTGTCCAGAATGAGCAGTACAAAGGAATAATGATCCAGAATAAATGTGAAACTGTTGGTTTTGGAGATAATAAGAAGGTTCGCAAACGAAATAAAGAGGACTGGTCTGTTGTAGAAGGTGCAATACCAAGAATAGTAAGCGATGAAATGTTTGATGAAGTCAATAAAATGCTACGGGTTGAAGCCAGAGGGATTGAAAAGAGTACAAAGAAACGTAAGAAAAATCTTTTTATCTGCCCCTATTGTGGGAGAAAGCTGATGAATTCCAGTGCAGTATGTACACCGAAGCTCCTCTGTCCAAAACGCAGGATGGTAAGGACTGGCGAATGTCAGCAGATTTTTATGCTGAAGTCAGAAGCACAGGACAAGGTGCTGGAAATCACAAAGGAAATCTGTAGAACACTTATACAGGAAGAAGAACTTAAAAAGGCATCAAAGGATAAAAGGAAGGTGACAAGCGATGAGTATTTGATTAGTGAGCTTAAAGCGGAGTATGACAGAATATCAAACAGCACAGTTTCTTGTTATCAGTCATACAGAGAGGGAAAGTACACAAAAGAAGAATATGTGCAGTTAAGAAAAACAAACCAAGAGCTGTTAGCTGATCTGGAGAATCAGATATCAGATTTGCAGGAGAAAGTTGCAAATCAGGAGCCTGACGCAGAGGAGAAGATAGAACAGCTAACCCAGTATAGTATGCTGGAGCAGTATGACGGAGATGTACTTTCAAACATAATTGATAAGGTGCTCATTTACAACGACAAAGATATAGAAGTTGTGTTTAAGGGTGAGAACTTTATCCGAAATGCAGTGTAGTAAACAAAATGAGTAATATAGAAAGCCAGTAGTGAAAAAGCTGCTGGCTTCTTCTATGGGTAATAACGAAAAGGTTAATAGTAATAAACTATTCTGTACTTTAAAAATCAGTAAGGGTTTGATAGAATATGTACAGAAAAAAATAAAATTTTTTTTGTCCCAGTCTTGACAGATGCAGGATTCCCGATCTGGTGGTACGTTGCGCCGACGATCATCAACACGTTCCTGGAGAGCTATGATTTTTCCGGAAAGACGGTGATCCCGTTTGCAACATCTGGCGGAAGCGGTATGGGAAAAACAGAAGCAGTGCTGCATGCACTCTGCCCGGACAGCGTGAACTGGAAGAGCGGTAAGATGTTGAACGGATATGACAGAGCGCAGATGGAGGCGTGGGTCAGAACACTCGCCTAGTTCTGTGAAAAATAAGAAAGACCGGCGATTTGTGTCGCAATAAGACGAGCGGTTTTTGTTGTACGGAAGAATCGATACACCTATAATATAAGTTAAGGAATTACAATATAGGAGGGTGTATGGAAAAGGTACGTTATATGATTTCCGATGCGGCAAATATCGTCCACGTCGAATCACATGTGTTACGTTACTGGGAAGATGAACTGGAACTGAATATTCCGCGCAATGAGATGGGACACCGGTATTATACGAAGGAAAACATTGCGGAATTTCAGAGAATCAAGGAACTAAAGGAACAGGGCTATCAGTTGAAGGCGATACGCATGATTGTACATAACGGACCGATCGAGGGGCTGACGGCAGAAGCACCGATTCCCGTGGGACAGGCACCGCTTTCTGCGGGAGCGGCCGCTGCAATCCCGCAGCCGGTACAACCGGTCGCGGCACAGCCGGCAGCAGTGGTACAGCCGGTGCAGCAATCCGTGCAGCCGGTGCAGTCCGCTGCACCCCAGCAGCTTCCGGTAAAAACGACCGCCGAGAGCCCGCAGAGTATTCTAAACAATACGGATAAGATGGCACAGTTCACAGAACTGATGACCGAGATAGTGGGAAAAGCGCTTGCCGCCAACAATGAAGAACTGGGGCAAAGCATCAGCGAGGAGGTAGGAAAACAGGTGATCAAGGAGATGAATTACCTCATGCGGGAGCGGGAAGAGGCAGAGGAGGACCGCTTCCGCAGGCTGGATGCTGCGATCCGTGGAAATATCCGCAAAAAGGACGAACAGAAAGAAAAGAAACTCTGGAAAAAGAAAAAGCCGTCACAAGCGTGACGGCTTTTTGCTATGTACGAAAGATTAACCCTCGCTGATAGCTCCTGTAGGACAAACTCCTGCACATGTTCCGCAGCTAACGCAGGAACCTGCATCGATTACGAACTGGCTGTCTCCCTGAGAAATAGCTCCTACTGGACATTCCGGCTCGCATGTTCCACAGCTTACACAAGAATCAGAAATAACGTATGCCATTTTAAATTCCCTCCTTAATTTGTAATCAAAACCCGGCTACCCTTATAGATAACCTTTAAGACATTCTAATACAAAAATACACGGCTTTCAAGTCAAAAAAGCCGTGTACTTAAATTAGCACATAATGCTGTTACGAAATATATTCCATGCTGGAGCTTCTGCTAGAATGTTGAAAAATGATACAGTGTCTTGGAACGGAACGGCTCATCCGGTGTCAGCACGATGCTCGGGAAATTGTCATGGTTGATCGCGTCCGGAAAATGCTGTGTCTCGAGACACACGCTCGTATGGCAGGCATATTGCGTACCGTTCTTGCCGGTGACCTCGATCGGCTGGTTTGCCACATACAGCTGCATACCCGGCTGATCGGTAAAGCATGTCATGCGGATACCGCTCTCCTTTGACTGGAGAACCGCTGCCTCACGGAATCCGGTGCCATTGATGACGAAATTGTGATCGTAGGTGCCGAACTTGTGATACTGCTCGTAGTCGGAATCCATCAGTTTTCCGATGGTGTGCATGGAGCGGAAATCAAACGGCGTTCCCTCTACCGGAAGGAATCTGCCGGTCGGTGCCTGTGAGTCATCGAGCTCTGTGATCTGATCGGCGTCAATGAAAAGCTCGTGGGATAAAACCTCACTGGAGCCTTCACCGTTCAGATTGAAATAGCCGTGGCTGGTAACGTTTAACAGCGTATCCGCATCCGTGGAAGCTTCGTAGAGAAGGGACAGCTCATTGTCCTCCGACCAGCCGTAGGTTACGGAAAGTGTGAGATTGCCCGGATAACCTTCCTCGCCGTCGTAGGAATTCATGGTTAAAATGAGTTTGTCATCCTTGATCTTTGCGTCCCAGGGCTTGGAAGCGTAGCCGATCAGTCCGCCGTGCAGATGGTTGGAGCCGTTGTTGATGGCAAGCTGGTATTCCTTGCCATCCAGACAGAAATGACCGTCCTTGATACGATTGGCAACACGGCCGACAACTGCGCCGAGGCTGGCGTTGTCGCGCGCGTAATCTTCCATGGAATCGAAACCGAGGCAGACGTCCGTCATTTTTCCGTCGCGGTCCGGAACCACGATCTTTACGAGACGGCAGCCGAAATTGATGACTTCCACATAAGCGCCGTTTGCGTTCTCCATATGGTATATATAAATATTTTCTCCTGTGTTTAATGTGCCAAAATCTGACTTTGTAATCTTCATAGGAAACTCCTTTCCATTTATATCAGGACAAACCTAACGCAGATAATTATGCCACATTTGCAAAAACATGGCAAGTGAATTGCCCTATTTTCGGAAGAATGCCCATAGCGGGCGAAATGTCAAACTTGCCTAAATCGTGAAATTATGCAATAATGTTCACGAAAGCGAAGCGGTCATGCACGCACTGTAAAGCAGGTCAGGAGACAGTGCATATGACGGCCGCAAAGGCACAACAGTTGAGAGGCGAATAATATGCAGACAAAGGTTGTTAAGATAGATTCTGCGAATATAGACGATGCAGCCATGAAAGAGGCGTGTGATCTGATCCGCGCGGGAGAGCTGGTGGCATTTCCGACGGAGACGGTATACGGACTGGGGGCGGATGCGCTGCACCCGGAGGCATCGAAAAAGATTTATGCGGCGAAGGGAAGACCTTCGGATAATCCGCTGATTGTACATATTTCAAAGTTTGAAGATCTGGTATCGATCGCGAGGGAGGTACCGCCGCAGGCGAAGAAGCTTGCGGACGCGTTCTGGCCGGGACCGCTTACCATGATCGTATGGAAAAATGACAGAGTCCCTTATGAGACCACGGGCGGGATGGATACCGTGGCAATCCGTATGCCGAAGCATCCGGTAGCGCTCCGGCTGATCGAGGGGAGCGGATGCCTGATTGCAGCGCCAAGCGCTAACACATCCGGCAAGCCGAGCCCTACCGAGGCGTCCCACGTGGCGCTTGATATGGACGGCAGAATACCGATGATTCTGGACGGAGGGCCGGTCGGCATCGGGATCGAGTCGACGATCGTTGATCTGAGCGAGTCGACGCCGATGATCCTGCGCCCGGGATATATCACACAGGAGATGCTGCAGGAGGTTCTCGGCGAGAAAGTCTGCATGGATCCGGGAATTATTGCGTCGGATTCCACCAGAAAGCCGAAAGCGCCCGGCATGAAGTACAAGCATTATGCGCCCAAGGCGGATCTTGTGCTGGTGGAGGGCGAGACGGACAAGGTCGTTGCCAGAATCAATGAGCTGGTCAGAGAAAAGCAGCAGCTCGGACAGAAAGTCGGAGTGATCGCTACGGATGAGACGTTTTTACGCTACGAGGCGGATCACGTTGTCAGCATCGGCGCCAGGGAAGATGAGGATGCCATTGCCAGACACCTGTATAAGATCCTGCGCGAGTTCGACGACTGGAATGTGGATGCGATCTACTCGGAGAGTTTTGCCACACCGCGCATCGGTCAGGCAATTATGAACCGTCTGCTGAAGGCGGCGGGGCATCAGGTGATTCCGGTATAGCTACATCAGGGAGAGGGCAGACATTTCTATGAGACAATATAATCGAATCATATTTGTTGCAGAAAGCGGCACCTGCAGAGCACCTATGGCTGCAGGAATTCTGCAGGAATGCAATTTAAAACATCCGGTGGAAATACTTGCCAGGGGACTGGTGGTTTTATTTCCGGAACCATTGAATCAGAAGGCGGAAACTGTTATGATAAGCAATGGTATCAATATGGATGGATTCATGTCCACCCAGTTGACGGAGGAGGATTTTTCGGAGGATGCGCTCGTTTTAGTCATGGAACACAGCCAGAGAGAGAAGATTCTGGAAAAGTACGGGCACGCCGATCCGGAGAATGTCTATGTTCTTACGGAACTGGTAGGAGACGAACTTGAGATCATCGATCCCTACGGGGGGACGCTTCAGGCGTACGGACTCTGCTATGAGACGATGCGCAAGACGATCTTAAAGCTTGTGAACCTATTGAATGAAAGTGAAGATAACGGCACAGACTAGGCTCTGTGTAAGAAGGGAAGGTACAAAAAATGTCAAAAGTAGTAGTTATGGATCACCCGCTGATTCAGCACAAGATTGGAATTATCCGCAGGGAGGAGACCGGTTCTAAGGATTTCCGTACACTGGTCAGCGAGATTGCAATGCTGATGTGCTACGAGGCAACCAGAGACTTAAAGCTTACAGATGTGGAGATTAACACGCCGATCTGCAAGACCACGGTCAAAGAATTAAAGGGCAAAAAGCTTGCCGTTGTCCCGATCTTACGCGCCGGACTCGGCATGGTGGACGGTATGCTCAACATGATTCCGGCAGCCAAGGTCGGACATATTGGATTATACCGTGATCCTGAGACATTAGAGCCGGTAGAATATTACTGCAAGCTTCCGGCAGACTGCGCAAACAGAGAGGTGTTTGTGGTAGACCCGATGCTTGCGACAGGAGGATCTTCGGTTGCGGCGATTCAGATGTTAAAGGATAAAGGCGTAAAAAATATCCGCCTGATGTGCATTATCGCAGCACCGGAAGGTGTGAAAAAGATGCAGGAGGCACATCCGGATGTGGATATCTACATCGGCGCGCTCGACGATCATCTGAACGAGCACGGCTACATTGTACCGGGACTCGGAGATGCGGGAGATCGTATTTTCGGCACGAAATAGAATCTGTTTGATGCGGCGGACGCAGGTGGGAGTGATAGGAACATGAGCGGAAAACGTACAGATTATATCAGCTGGGATGAATACTTTATGGGCGTTGCGACCTTGTCGGGGATGCGCTCCAAAGATCCGAATACACAGGTGGGAGCCTGCATTGTCAGTGAGGAGCACAAGATTCTTTCCATGGGATACAATGGCTTTCCGACGGGCTGTTCGGATGACGACTTCCCGTGGGCGCGCGAGGGCGAACCGCTTGAGAACAAGTATTTCTATACGACGCACAGCGAACTGAATGCGATTTTAAATTACCGCGGGGGAAGCCTTGAGGGCGCGACCATGTATGTCACGCTGTTTCCGTGCAACGAATGTGCCAAGGCAATCATCCAGGCAGGCATCAAGCGGCTGGTTTACGACAGCGACAAGTATAACGGGACGCCGTCAACCATCGCGTCGCGGAAGATGCTCTCTGCCGCAGGGGTGGATATACAGAAATACGAACATACCGGCAGAACCGTCACGATTCAGCTGTAGAAAAAGGACTTTTGGAGCCGCCAGAGATGGCGGCTCCTTTTTGTCATTAGGCTTTAGCCTGCTGAATGCGTGTTTACGAGTTTCTCAACAGAGAAACGAAGTACGCATGAAGCAAAAACCCACCTGCTATGCGGGTGGAGTCAAATCGTTATACAGAAAAACACCTTTCCGTTACAATAGAGTTGTTCAGTCACTATTGCAAGAAAGGAAAGGTGTTTTATGGCGAATAAGTCTAATGATCTCGCCCATACAAAATGGATGTGTAAATACCATATTGTATTTACTCCTAAGTATAGACGAAAAATTATTTATAATCAATTAAAAGAGGATATACGTGATATTCTGAAACAGTTATGTGCATATAAGGGCGTGGAGATTATTGAAGGGCATCTCATGCCTGACCATATTCATATGCTAGTAAGTATTCCGCCAAAGATGAGCGTGTCGAGTTTTATGGGATATTTAAAGGGAAAGTCAGCGCTTATGATTTTTGACAGACATGCAAATCTCAAATATAAATTTGGAAACAGACATTTCTGGTCAGAGGGATATTATGTCAGCACCGTAGGATTAAATGAAACGACAATAAAAAAGTATATTCAAGATCAAGAAAAGTACGATATTATGCAAGATAAATTAAGTGTGAAGGAGTACGAAGACCCTTTTAAGGGTTAAGTCGAAGTAGTACAAACGCCCATTCATGGGCATAAGCAACGCGTCAAGTGCAATAGTGACTTGAACGAAGAGAAAGTCTAGGGCGCCTTGAGACGCTGTCGGGTACCAAGGGGTTACACCCAGCGTCCCGAGCCACCCTTTTTAAGGGTGGCGGCGACTGTCAGTAAATTCCAGAATATCCATTTATTTTTAAAACAGTTTCTTTGCGTCGGTTGATTTTTCTTTACAAATCTTTTATACTTATAAAAGAATTTGTTATGGGAAAAATAATAGGCAATGGTTGCAGCAGAGACTGCGGTACGGTGAGGATTTATATGAAAAATCAGCGAAAGGTTTTCCAGTCTTTGACACTGATTCTGCAGTTTGGACTGAACATGATCGTGCCGATCGTGATGTGCACGCTGCTCGGTGCGTGGCTGGGGAAAAAATACGGAATGCCCATCATAACAGTGCCGTTGTTTATCATGGGCGCACTTGCCGGATTTAATAATATATTTAAGATGGCTAAGAAGATCTACGGACAGGGAGATGAGGGGAAGCGGGATCATGTTGAGAAGACTAAATGATGCATTGCCCGGTCTTGTTCTGGGAATTATTGTATATGGGGCGGCGGTTTTTCTGGCGGGAATCTGGTTCGTGCCGGACAAGCTGCGATTTACTACCGGACTTGCCATAGGCATTGCCCTTGCCTGCGGGATGGCGGTCAATATGGCGGTGGTTCTGCGGGATGCGGTTGAGATCTACGGGGAGGCGAAAGCCCGGTCGAAGATTATCGCCCGGTCCATTACCAGGTATCTGGTGGTCGTCATTGTGTTTTTCGTGATGATGAAGTGGGAGCTTGGCAGTCTGCCGGCAGCATTTATTGGTGTTTTGGGATTGAAGATATCAGCGTATCTGCAGCCCCTTGCACATAGATTCATTTCAAAGCTTGGAGGAAGAGGTGATGTGCCTTCGGACAGCAGAGAAAATGAAGCTCTATAAGGAGGTGAAATTGTGAATAACGCAATTTTGATGTCTTCTGGTGCCGATAATATTGACTTCATGATACATGGGATTTTTTCCTATGAGATCTTTGGTCATACGGTCTGGATTACAACATCGCATGTCTGCATCCTGATTGTGCTGCTGCTGATGTTGGGGCTGGCGATCGCGGCAAATCGGACGATGAAACATGCAAAGGAAATTCCGGAGGGCTTTCAAAATGTTCTGGAGATCATGGTAGAGAAACTGGATGCGATGGTATATGGAACAATGGGAAAAGTTGCGGCGCCGAAATTCGTGAACTACATCAGCACGATTTTTGTGTTTATACTTATGAGCAATATTTCCGGTTTGTTCGGGTTGAGACCGCCGACTGCCGACTACGGCACAACGCTGGCGTTAGGTCTCATCACATTTGCTCTCATCCATATCACGCAGTTCAAGAATCTGCCGCCTAAGCAGATCTGGAAAGATATGTGTTCTCCACTGCCGCCGTGGCTGCCGATCTGGTTCCCAATCAACCTGATCAGCGAGATCGCAGTACCGATCTCTCTTTCCTTACGTATGTTTGCGAACGTACTGTCAGGAACGGTCATGATGGCGCTTGTATACGGACTGCTTGGCAAGATAGCGATTATCTGGCCGGCGGCGCTTCATGTATACTTTGATTTGTTCTCGGGAGCAATTCAGACATACGTATTCTGTATGTTGACGATGACTTACATCAGTCAGAACTATGAGACGGAATAGACGTCGAAACCAAAAAGATTATTTTAGGAGGGTATCAGTATGAATATCACAGGAGAAGATTTAATTTTAGCATGCTCAGCAATCGGTGCAGGTCTGGCGGTTATCGCCGGTATCGGACCTGGTATTGGACAGGGTATCGCAGCAGGACATGCAGCTGCAGCAGTAGGAAGAAACCCGGGTGCAAAGGGTGACATCATGTCTACCATGTTACTTGGCCAGGCGGTTGCAGAGACGACAGGTCTCTATGGTCTTTTGATCGCAATGCTCCTGCTTTTCGTAAAACCGTTGGTATAGGAAGAGACGGAGAGAACGAATATAACGGAAAGGAGGCCGGACCTTGGAAGAGATGACCAGACTCTTTAATCTGGATTTCCAGCTGCTCCACGATGTCGTGCTCATGGCGATTGCGGTATTTTTCCTGTTCATGATGATGTCGAAGCTGCTGTTTAATCCTGTCAGAAAGATGCTTGCCGACAGACGGGAAAAGATTGCCGGAGAGTTGTCGGATGCCGCGAATGACAAAAAAGACGCAGCGGCGTTGAAGGCGGATTATGAAGCCAGATTGAAGAACATCGACAAAGAAGCTGAACAGATTTTAAGTGAGGCCAGACAGAAGGCGCAGAAGAATGCAGCGCGTATCGAGTCCGAAGCGAAGGAAGAGGCTGCCCGCATTATCCAGAGAGCGAACGAGGAAGCAGAGCTTTCCAAGAAGCGTGCGATGGATGATGTCAAACAGGAGATGATCACGGTTGCATCCATGATGGCTGCAAAAGTGGTTGCGGCAAATATCGATGCGTCGGTACAGGATGCGCTTGTGGAAGAGACATTAAAGGAAATGGGTGATTCGACATGGCAAAGCTAGTATCAAAGGTATACGGTGATGCACTGTTCGAGGTCGCAGTGGAGAGCGGCAGGCTGGATGAGATCTGGGAGCAGACCAGAGCCATGCAGACCGCGCTGGAGGAAAATCCGGAGCTTTTCGCGCTGATGCGTCACCCGAAGATCGTAAAAGAAGAAAAAGTAAAGATCATCGAATCGATTTTTACCGACGAGGTGTGTGCAGAACTGGTGGGACTTTTGCGCATGATTGTGGAAAAGGATCATTTTGCACAGATCGGGAAGGTTTTGGCGTATTTTGATGATCAGGTCAAAGAATATAAGAGTATCGGGACTGCATATGTGACGACTGCAATGGAATTATCGGATGCGCAGAAGGCAGCAGTGGTGAAACGCTTATTAGAGACCACAAAGTATGTAACATTTGAAATGCATTATGAAGTGGATTCCGCGATCATAGGCGGAATGATGATTCGCATTGGCGATCGTGTCGTTGACTCAACGGTCAGGACAAAGTTGTACGATCTGACGCGCGAATTATCCAAAATACAGTTGAAAGCAGGTGAATGCGCTCCATGAATTTAAAACCAGAAGAAATAAGTTCCGTCATCAAAGAACAGATCAAACGGTATGCAGCGCAGTTGGAAGTAGCTGACGTTGGCACCGTAATTCAGGTGGCTGATGGAATCGCACGTATTCACGGTCTTGACAATGCAATGCAGGGAGAACTTTTGGAGTTCCCGGGCGAAGTATACGGAATGGTATTGAACCTCGAGGAGGACAATGTGGGTGCCGTACTTCTCGGTTCCCAGAAGAACATCAACGAGGGAGATACGGTAAAGACAACGGGGCGTGTGGTTGAGGTCCCGGTTGGCGATGCCATGTTAGGCCGTGTCGTAAATGCATTGGGACAGCCGATTGACGGCAAAGGACCGATTCAGACATCGAAATATCGTCAGATCGAACGTGTGGCATCGGGAGTTATCTCCAGAAAATCCGTAGACACACCGTTACAGACCGGTATCAAGGCAATCGATTCCATGGTTCCGATCGGAAGAGGACAGCGAGAGCTGATCATCGGAGACCGTCAGACCGGAAAGACAGCAATCGCGCTCGATACCATCATCAATCAGAAGGGACAGAACGTAAAGTGTATCTATGTTGCCATTGGACAGAAGGCATCAACAGTTGCATCGATCGTTAAGACCCTCGAAGAATTCGGCGCTATGTCTTACACGACCATCGTTGCATCGACGGCGAGTGAGCTTGCACCGTTACAGTATATTGCACCGTACGCCGGATGTGCGATCGGTGAGGAATGGATGGAGAACGGACAGGATGTTCTCGTTGTGTACGATGATTTAAGTAAGCACGCAGCGGCATACCGTACACTCTCCTTGCTCCTCAAGAGACCACCAGGACGTGAGGCATATCCGGGAGATGTCTTCTACTTACACTCAAGACTTCTTGAGCGTGCAGCAAGACTTTCCGATAAGCTGGGCGGCGGTTCCCTGACCGCGCTTCCGATTATCGAGACGCAGGCGGGCGATGTATCTGCCTATATCCCGACCAACGTGATCTCCATCACGGACGGTCAGATCTATCTTGAGACAGAGATGTTTAACGCAGGTTTCCGGCCGGCTATCAACGCAGGTCTTTCCGTTTCACGAGTAGGCGGTTCTGCGCAGATCAAGGCAATGAAGAAGATCGCGGCGCCGATCCGTACCGAGCTGGCACAGTACAGAGAGCTTGCAGCTTTCGCACAGTTCGGTTCCGAGCTGGATGCGGATACGACGGAGAAGCTGACGCAGGGCGAGCGCATCAAGGAGATCTTAAAGCAGCCGCAGTATCAGCCGATGCCGGTTGAGAAGCAGGTTATGATTATCTACGCGGCAACCAACAAATATCTGATGGATATTCCGGTTGCGGACATCCTTCCGTTTGAGAAGGCACTGTTCGAGTATGTGGATACGAAATATCCGGAGGTTCCGGAAGCAATCCGCACTGAGAAGGTAATCAGCGAAGAGACAGAAGCGAAGCTCATAAAGGCAATCACAGAGTGCAAGGCAGAGTTCACAAAGTAGACGGCAGAAAGGCGGTGTGCGTATTATGGCCTCGATGAGAGACATAAAGAGACGTAAGAGCAGTATACAGAGTACACAGCAGATCACAAAAGCCATGAAGCTGGTGTCTACCGTGAAGCTGCAGAAAGCCAAGAACCGTGCAGAGCAGACGAACCCGTATTTCCAGTATATGTACCGGACAGTGACTTCCATGCTGGCGAAGTCCGGCACGATCAATCACCCGTATCTCAAGAAGGGTGAGAGTGACAAAAAAGCGGTTGTGGTCATTACTTCCAACCGTGGACTTGCCGGAGGTTACAACTCCAACATTGTAAAGCTGGTGACCGGAAGCGAGGACATCACGACAGAGAATGCGAAAGTCTACGCCATCGGTAATAAGGGAAGAGAAGCTCTGGAGCGAAAGGGCTATGAGATTGCAGCAGATGGATCTTCGATTATGGAGTCCCCGTCCTATGAGGATGCGGCGGAGCTCTGTAAACAGATTTTAAAAGCCTATACGGACGGAGAGATCGGAGAGATCTATCTTGCGTATACGCATTTTAAGAATACGGTGAGCCATGAGCCGAAGCTCATCAAGCTTCTTCCGGTGGAGTTCGACGAGGACGAGATGCGGGGAGCGGCGGATGAGAAGGTGCTCATGAATTACGAGCCGAACGAGGAAGAAGCGCTGGATATGATCATTCCGAAGTATGTCACCAGCCTGTTTTACGGGGCGCTGGTGGAGGCGGTTGCGAGTGAGAACGGAGCCAGAATGCAGGCGATGGATTCTGCGACCAGCAATGCGGAAGATATGATCAGTGATCTGACACTCAAATTCAATAGAGCACGTCAGGGCTCTATTACGCAGGAACTCACGGAGATTATTGCGGGAGCTTCTGCGATATCCTAGGAGGCAGCAGTGCAAAAAGTTCCGGCGCCGGATGGCGGTGGAAGCGCGAAGCTGCATAGCAGGATTTGGTGATAGAAAATAACAGACAAGGAGAAATAGCGATGGCAAATAATAGAGGCAGTCAGGATTGCCCGGGTAAGATTACCCAGATTATTGGTGCCGTTCTGGATATCAAGTTTCCGGAAGGCGCGCTGCCGGAGATCAACGATGCAATCCGCGTTCCGTTAAAGAACGGTGGTGAGCTTGTCGTTGAGGCTTCCCAGCATCTGGGTGATGATACGGTCAGATGTATCGCCATGGGACCGACGGACGGACTTGTGCGCGGTATGGAGGCAATCGCCACGGGCGGACCGATCAGCGTGCCGGTCGGAGAGAATACGCTCGGACGCATGTTCAACGTTCTGGGTAATCCGATCGATGAGATCGACGCGCCGAAGGATGTCGAGCACTGGCCGATCCACAGACCGGCACCGGCATTCGAGGATCAGGCAACGTCGCAGGAAATGCTTGAGACCGGTATCAAGGTCGTAGATCTTCTCTGCCCGTATCAGAAGGGTGGTAAGATCGGACTTTTCGGCGGTGCAGGAGTAGGCAAGACGGTATTGATCCAGGAGCTGATCCACAACATAGCGACAGAGCATGGCGGATATTCCGTATTCACCGGTGTAGGTGAGCGTACCCGTGAGGGTAACGATCTCTACTACGAGATGAAGGAATCCGGCGTTATCGATAAGACGACCATGGTGTTCGGACAGATGAACGAGCCGCCGGGAGCGCGTATGCGGGTGGCGCTTACGGGACTTACCATGGCAGAGTATTTCCGTGACAAAGGTGGAAAGGATGTCCTCCTTTTCATCGACAACATTTTCCGTTTTACACAGGCAGGTTCCGAGGTGTCCGCACTCTTAGGACGTATGCCTTCTGCCGTTGGCTATCAGCCGACGTTACAGACGGAGATGGGTGCGCTCCAGGAGCGTATTACATCCACGAAGAACGGTTCCATCACATCCGTACAGGCAGTCTATGTACCGGCGGATGATCTTACGGATCCGGCACCGGCGACGACATTCGCACATCTGGATGCAACGACGGTTCTGGATCGTTCGATCGTAGAGCTTGGTATTTACCCTGCAGTGGATCCGCTTGGATCTACGTCGCGTATTCTGGATCCGCGTATCGTGGGTCAGGAGCATTTTGAGGTGGCGCGCGGTGTGCAGGAGATTTTACAGAAGTACAAGGAATTGCAGGACATTATCGCAATCTTGGGTATGGATGAGTTGTCTGAGGACGATAAGCTTGTCGTAAACCGTGCCAGAAAGATTCAGAGATTTTTATCCCAGCCGTTCTCTGTTGCAACACAGTTCACCGGTCTGGAAGGAAAATACGTTCCGATCACGGAGACGGTTCGCGGATTCAAGGAGATTCTGGAAGGAAAGCATGATGACATTCCGGAGAGTTACTTCTTAAATGCAGGAACCATTGATGAAGTGCGCGAAAAGTATAACAACGCACAGTAGCGGAAATGAGGATAAGCTATGGCAGACGAGAACAAAGTATTTGACGTGGAGATCATTACGCCGGATCGTGTCTTTTTCACGGGAACGGCGACGATGATCGAATTTAATACGGCTGCCGGAGAGCTTGGAGTGTATGCGCGGCATATTCCTCTCACAACGGTTCTTGCGCCGGGGGTTGTAACGATCCACAAGCAGGGCGAGGAGGATATCATTGCTGCGGTTCATTCCGGGTTTGCAGAGATCCTGCCGGAAAAGGTAACACTTCTTGCAGAGATTGCTGAGTGGCCGAACGAGATCGACAAGGCGAGAGCGGAGGCGGCAAAAGCACGCGCTGAGGAGCGTCTTGCCAATCGGACAGAGGCGATTGATGTCAAGCGTGCCGAGTTTGCGCTGCGCAAGGCGCTGGTGCGTATCGATATTGCCAGATAATAAAAACGGAAAGTCAGGGAAACCGGACTTTCCGTTTTTTGTGTGTATTTGCTCTTGGAAAAGATATCGGTCCTGGTATATACTTAGGGTGGAAACGGTAAAAACCATGCAGGCACCATGAATGGAGAGGCATATGAATTTTTACTTTACACGCCATGGCGAGACGGAATGGAATGTAAAAAAGAAGATACAGGGAACGACGGACATTCCGCTGGATGAGAAGGGAATACAGCAGGCGAAGCGGCTCGCAGAGACACTCTTAGAGAAGCAGCGAAACGGGGAGCTTCATCTGGACAGAGTCTACACGTCGCCGCAGCTTCGGGCGGCAGAGACAGCCCGTTTTTCCGCGGAGGCGCTGGGCATCGACTGCATCCGGCTCTGGGATCTGCGAGAGATGGATCTGGGAGACTGGGAAGGCAGGAACTGGGATGAGATAAGGGAGACGGAAGCAGAGCGGCATCACATCTGGGATACCCACAGGAGGTTCTGCCATACGCCGGGAGGAGAGTGCTATAACGAGGTGTTGCGGCGTACGCTGGCTGCGCTGGAACAGACTCTGGCGCACGAGAAGGACGACGTGCTTGTCGTGACGCACAGTGCGGTGCTGATGGCGCTGCGGTGTTATCTGGCGAACCGTCCGTTTGATGTGATGCGCGAATACCGGACGCGCAACACGGAACTTGTGCGGGTGACGGAGGAGGAGATCCGGGAGGCGATCCGCCGCTATGAGAGAGCAATATGAGATACTAATTTTGTGAGGAAGGATGATTTCGTGAAGAAGTCAGCCTTCTTTTTATTTGTGTGTTTTATACAAATTTCGATGACGATTTTTGTGAACGATTTTGACGGAAAATGATTGACTGTGACTGGAAACGGAAATATAATGCAACTATAGAGATGAACGATTTTGAACGAATATGACGGAAAACGGAGAATAAATTATGCTGACAGAGGAAAGATTTGCAAAGATTTTGTCCATACTGGAACGTATGGGGAGTGTGACGGTTCAGCAGCTGATGACGGAACTTGACGCTTCTGAATCCACTGTGCGAAGAGACCTGAATACGCTGGATGCAAACGGCCAGCTTGTCAAGGTACACGGCGGAGCGATTTTAAAGAATACGGTCTACAGTACCATCGATGATGAAGTGGTTCACCGCAAGGAGCAGAACCGGGAGGCAAAGGATAAGATCGCACGCTATGCGGCGGGACTGATTACTGCCGAAGATTTTGTTTATATCGATGCAGGTACGACAACGGAACGGATGATTGATTACATTGCAAACCGTCAGGCGGTGTTTGTGACGAACGCCATCGGCCATGCGAAAAAGCTGGCGGAGCATGGATGCAAGGTCTATATCCTGGGCGGTGAGTTCAAGGCGGTGACAGAGGCTATCGTCGGTGAGGAAGCCGTTTTTACACTGGATAAATACAATTTTACGAAAGGCTTCTGGGGAGCCAATGGTGTCAGCCTGCAGAGGGGATTTTCCACACCGGAGTTAAAAGAGGCGATGGTAAAACGGAAATCCATGGAGAATTGCAGAGACTGTTACATTCTGGCGGATGAGAGCAAGTTTTCCCAGATATCGAGCGTGACGTTCGCACCGTTTGAGAAAGCGACTGTGATTACGACAGAGTTAAAACAGGAAATATACAAGGATTGTTCCAATATCATTAAAGTCGAGTGAGAGGAGATCTTGGGTAATGATTTATACGTTAACATTTAATCCATCTTTAGATTACATTGTGACTGTTCCGAAGTTTACCTGCGGGGTGGTTAACCGCACCACGGAAGAGATTATTTTCCCCGGTGGAAAAGGAATCAACGTATCCATGGTGTTGAAGAACCTTGGCTTTGAGAATACAGCACTTGGCTTTTATGCGGGATTTACCGGCATGGAGCTGAAGCGGCTGGTGGCTGATAAGGGAATTCATGCTGAATTTATCCCGGTAGATAAGGGAATGACGCGGATCAATGTCAAGCTCCGGTCAGAGCAGGAGAGCGAGATTAACGGACAGGGGCCGGCGATCGCTGCTTCTGATATTGATAAATTATATGAAAAGCTGGATGCACTGAAGGATGGCGACATACTTGTCATGGCGGGAAGTATTCCGGATGTGATGCCGCAGACGATGTACATGGATATCATGAAGCATCTGCAGGGCAGGAATTTAAAAATTGTGGTGGATGCCACGAGAGATCTTCTGGTAAATGTACTTCCGTTCCACCCGTTTTTAATTAAACCGAACAATCACGAACTGGGAGAGATTTTTGGCGTGGAGATCTGCGAGAAAGAGGATGTTGTGACTTACGCGAAGAAACTGCAGGAGAGGGGGGCCAGAAACGTGCTTATTTCGATGGCAGGAGACGGAGCGGTACTTGTTGCCGAGGACGGATCGGTGTATCAGGCAGAGGCACCGGAGGGAAAGCTGATCAATTCTGTCGGAGCCGGCGATTCCATGGTGGCAGGCTTTCTTGCAGGATATTTGGAGCATGGAACCTATGACAAGGCATTTCAGATGGGGGTATGTACAGGAAGTGCATCCGCTTTTTCTGAAGAGCTTGCAACAAAGGCAGAGGTACTTGATCTGCTGGAGAAGAACCAAAACTTGTTTTAATTTTGCGGCAAATGAGAATTATAAAATGTGCGCAGATTAAATAGAAACCATTTAACATTATGGAGGAGGAAGAATCATGAGAATCAGGGAATTGTTAGCAGTAGAGAGCATTGACCTGAATGCAAAAGCTGCAAGCAAAAAAGAAGCCCTCGATCACGCAGTGGATCTGATGGCGAGAAGTGGTAAGATTGGCGACGTCGAGACTTATCGAAAAGGGGTATACGCAAGAGAGGAAGAGGGCACAACCGGTATTGGTGAAGGGATTGCGATTCCTCACTGCAAATCAGATGTTGTAAAGGCACCGGGACTTGCGGCAATGCGTGTTGCAGGCGGTGTGGATTTCCAGTCGCTGGACGGTGAGAAGGCAGACCTGATCTTTTTGATCGCTGCGCCGAACACCAAAGACAATGTGCATCTGGACGTATTAAGCAAACTTTCTGTACTGCTGATGGATGAGAAGTTCACAAATGATCTTCGGAATGCAAAGAGCGTGGAAGAGTTTTTACATGTCATTGATGTGGCTGAGAGTGCAAAGGATGTGGAAGAAGCCAAAGAGGCACCGGCAAAGACAGAGACAAAGGGCGGCAGGCTGATCCTTGCAGTAACAGGATGCCCGACCGGTATCGCGCATACGTATATGGCAGCAGAGAGCCTTGAGAAGAAAGCAGCAGAGTTAGGATACCGCATCAAGGTTGAGACCAGAGGTTCCGGCGGCGCCAAGAATGTGCTGACCAGAGCGGAGATTGCCGAGGCGGATTGCATTATCGTGGCTGCCGATACACAGGTTCCGATGGAGCGTTTTGATGGCAAACCTGTCATTGAGTGCAAGGTTGCAGACGGTATCAGCAAGGCTGAGGAACTGATTAAGAGAGCAATCAATGGAGATGCGGCTACATACCACGCATCCAATAAAGAAGCGGCAAATAGAAACGATAATGAGAAGGACAGCGTCGGACATCAGATTTATAAGCATCTGATGAACGGTGTATCCCATATGCTCCCATTCGTTGTCGGCGGTGGTATCCTGATCGCACTGGCATTCCTGATCGATGGATTTTCCGTAGATCTGAATTCTCTTCCGATGGATCAGAGAAGTAACTTCGGTACGATTACACCAGTGGCAGCAATGTTTAAGTCAATAGGTGGCGCGGCATTCGGATTTATGCTTCCGATTCTTGCCGGGTTTATCGCAATGAGTATTGCAGACCGACCTGGTCTTGCTGTTGGTTTTGTCGGCGGAGCGATCGCGGCAAACGGAACTTCCGGTTTCCTCGGAGCTCTGGTAGCCGGTTTCCTGGCAGGCTATGTAGTGCTTCTGCTCAAGAAGATCTGCTCAAAGATGCCGGAAAGCCTGGAAGGCATGAAGCCGATGCTGATCTATCCGGTGCTTGGTATTTTTATTACAGGTGTGATTATGACTTACGTGGTTGAGCCGCCAATCGGAGCATTAAACACTCTGATCAACAACGGACTCAATGGATTAAACGGCGCAAGTGCAATTCTGCTGGGTGCACTGCTCGGCGGTATGATGTCTGTGGATATGGGCGGTCCAGTCAACAAGGCAGCTTATGTATTCGGTACAGCATCCATCGCAGCCGGAAACTATAACATCATGGCAGCAGTTATGGTCGGCGGTATGGTTCCGCCAATCGCAATCGCTATTGCAACATTAGTATTCAAGAACAAGTTCACCGCAGAGGAGAGAAAGGCAGGACCGACAAACTTTATAATGGGACTTTCCTTTATCACAGAGGGTGCTATCCCGTTTGCAGCTTCTGACCCGTTACATGTACTTCCATCCTGTGTGGTAGGATCGGCAGTCGCAGGAGCACTTTCCATGGCATTTAACTGTACTCTGATGGCACCGCACGGCGGAATCTTCGTATTCCCGACCGTCGGTAATCCATTCATGTATCTGGTGGCACTGGCGATCGGATCTGTGGTATCTGCGGTACTGTTAGGCGTTCTGAAGAAGAACGTGGCATAAATAAGGTTTCTTCTTAATATTATTTGATGATATACCCATATACAAAAATCCCCGGGGCGGCATGCAATAGCGTGCCGCCCCGGTGGTTTTTGTATATATAAATATAGACAGGAAAGAGCGGTTGTGCTAAATTAAAAGAAAACCACGCAATGAGGACTTGGCAGAAGGGGATGCTGGTATGGAAACAAGTGAGACAGTAAAAGAAATACGCAGCCGGACAGGGTTAAACAGAAAAGAGTTTTGTCAAAAATTTGGTATTCCGCTCAGGACGATGGAGGAGTGGGAGACAGGTAGAAGGATCCCGCCAGAATATATTCCAAGGATGCTGGCATACTATACGAGAAGTATAGATACAGACAATGCGAGGAATGAGATAAGAAATCACTATGACATTGTGGAAGATGCGGAAGGAAATAAAGTTGTCATTATCAATGATTTACGATTTAAAAGCAGAAGGAATATTGACTGGAATACAGTGGAACAGTGTTTAAAGGAATATGTTGGAAGCTGCGTGCAGATTTTAGAAACATCCGATGAGATTTATATCGGGAAAGATTTTCCGGATGAATATACGCATTCCAAAGATACGAAAAGCCTAAAAGGTGCAAATCGGCATGCAAATGCATCTCAGATTGTAGAACCAATGATAAAAATTGCCGCCGGTAAAACATTTGCGCCTAATTACGAGGAAAAACATGTGGCAGATGCAAAATATGGATGGTATCGTTATGATACACGTTTTGCAATACCTGTATACAACGATGAGGGAAATTTGTGCAGATATAATATCTTTGGCGCAAGGATTTTAATACGCCATGATGAAGATGGAAAAATGTATTTATACGATATTCTGAGAATAAAAAAAGAAACGAGCGAGCCGCTTGAGCAATAGCTGTACGGTCGAAAAACTCATTTCTTAGTTGTATTATAACAGGATAACTATAAAATGCAAGAAAAAATTAAGGACAGAGCAGGGAAAGAATAACACAGGAGGATTGCGATGAGTCAGTATTTATTGTTAAAACAGGGAACGATCCATAATGCCGTCGACGAGGAGGCATTTGTGGCGGATATTTTGATTGAGGACGGAAAAATAAAAAAGATTGCGCCTGTGCTGGAGGGCAAAGTCATCAATGAAGCGGCTGTCATTGATGCGATGGGGATCGATGTCTATCCCGGGTTTGTGGATGCACACTGCCATCTGGGGCTCGACGGTTATGCGGTCGGTTTTGCGGGGCAGGACTTCAATGAGCTTGGCGATCCGATGACACCGCAGCTCTCGGCGATAGATGCGATCAACCCGCAGGATGAGACTTTCCGCATGGCAAGGGAGGGAGGCGTTACCTGCGTGTCGACAGGACCGGGAAGCTCCAATGTGATCGGAGGAACCTTCTGCATCATCAAAACGTATGGAAACCGCGTGGACGACATGATTGTCCGGGAAAAATCAGCCATGAAAATTGCATTCGGAGAGAATCCGAAGAACTGTTATAAGGAAAAAGGCGTCTATTCGCGCATGTCTGTGGCGGCAAAACTGCGGGAAGTGCTGCAGAAGACGATCATCTACGATAAAAAGCTGCGGGAGGCAGGCTGTGAGACAAGCTGGAATGAGATCAACCGCGGCAGCGGGGAGGGGCAGGTGGACATCAGCAAAATGCCAGCCTACGATGCAAAACTGGAAGCAATGCTGCCGGTCATCCGCGGGGAGATACCGCTGAAAGCGCATGCACACCGGGCGGACGATATCTGCACGGCAATCCGCATTGCAAAGGAGTTCCATCTGGGGTTAAGGCTCGATCACGTGACGGACGGCGCGCTGATCGCAAAGGAATTGGGTGCGGAGCATTTTCCGGTGGCGGTCGGTCCGTCCTTCGGTCATGCGACGAAGTACGAGTTGAAGAACAAGGGATTTGAGACGCCTGCAATTCTGGCGGATGCCGGCTGCGAGGTGTCGATCATCACCGATTCGCCGGTCATCGAGGAGCGCTATCTGCCGCTCTGCGCAGGGCGGGCAATCTACAACGGCATGCGTGAGTTTGATGCGCTGCGGGCAATTACCATTCAGGCGGCAAGGCATATCGGCGCCGAAGATCGTGTCGGAAGCATTGAAGAAGGGAAGGATGCAGATTTTGTTTTGCTAAAAGGCACCCCGTTTTCGGTTGACGCGCGGATATTATATACCATCATAAACGGAGAGATTGTCTATCAGTCCGGGGAGTAATGTGACGGTTATCTGAATGTTATGTGAAGTCTGTTATTTTTTCTGCGGCAGAACCGATAGCTATTTTGAGGAAAATGCAAAGGATGGCACAATTTCGGGAAGGAACCACCTCAGAAAGGAATTGGTTATGAAGGTCGAGAGTTCAAGTTACGAGGCATATCTGGAAGCACTGGAAGAGTGGAAGCAGAAGATGCAGGAGAGCCAGGCCGCACAGCAGAAGGAAGAGAACAGCGCTACGGACAGTTATGTGCCGGGCATCAGCCAGATGGACATGGACATTCCGATGCCGAGCAGCACTTACAATGCACAGGGGATGATGAGCGGAGAACGCCCGCCAATGCCGCCGATGCCGCCGCAGGAGACGGAGGAGACAGACGAGACGACGGAGAGCACACAGGTCACGGGAACGACAGAGACGCAGGGAACCGCAGCGACAGGAACAGAGGCATTGCTTGAGGAGTTGTCAGAGACATTCCGCGCAAATCCGGACAGCATCCTGATGAAGCTGGATGAATTGGGATTATCGCTGGAGGATCTGGGTGACGAGGATAATCTTGCATTACTTGCCACCGCAATGAACGAAGGAGCGGCAAATATGGGCTTGCCAACCATTGAAGATCTGGATTCTGTGGTAAGCACCCTGCATGAGAAGTTGTCCGCGAACTGGAGCAGCTACTTTGAAGTGGAGGAAGCATAGATCTCTTTTGGGGATAAGTAATATTATAAGAAACACACCGTGTGGATTTCAGATGGAAATGCAGATGGAATATTCGTTGGAGAAAAATGTGAGCATTTCTTCCGATCGAATGGTTGCATCAGATTCCGTGTCTTTTCCACGTTTGGACAATCCGACGGGTGCATGTCCGACACACCGGAGACAATGGGCGGACTTTCTGGTGTCCCTAATGGCACCTCTTCACAGACAATATAAAACCGCGCGAACCGAACTCGCCGGCATCTGCTATTGAAAATAGGGCAGATGCCGACTCAGATAGCGGCTTCGCGCGGTTATGTTTTGTTCAGAGGTGCCATAAGGGACACACACAAAAGTCCTACAAATTGTCTTCCGGAGTGCGGACATGACCCGTGGAGTGCTCCAAACTTGGAAAGACACGGATCATCGAAGATGCAACCATTCGGTTGGTTAGAAATGCCATATTTTTTGAACCGAATATTCCATCTGTATTTCCACATGAAATCCCCAAGTGTGTTTCTTATAATATTACTTATCAAGGCAAAGCATGGAAGGGAACTTTTTGTTTGCATAAATGTGGCGCGTGGATTATAGTATTCGTATAAATATAGAAGAAATGAAGCGGGAGGCAGTGCGGCATGGAGTCGACATTGAGACGTACCTGGGCGGAGATTGATCTGGATGCCCTGGCACACAATTATCATAAATTAAGAGAGAGAATCGGTGCAGATGTAAAGTTTCTGGGGGTTGTGAAGGCGGATGCCTACGGACACGGTTCTGTACAGGTATCGCATCTGCTGCAGGAGCTTGGTGCGGATTATCTGGCGGTCAGCAGTATTGATGAGGCGGTCGAGTTGCGTTTAAATGACGTTACGATGCCGATTTTAATTCTCGGACACACACCGAAGGAGCAGGTATCAAGACTGATCAAATATCACATTACACAGGCGGTCAGCTGTGAGGCGAAAGCGCTTGAGTACAGCGAAGAGGCGGTCAAGTGCGGCGGCATCTTAAAGATCCACATCAAGGTGGATACCGGAATGTCGCGTCTGGGATATCTGTGCGACGGAGATCATTTTGAGACGGGCGTGGCGGGAATCTGTCACGGCTGCTCGCTGCCAGGACTGGATGCGGAGGGTATCTTTACGCATTTCGCGGTATCGGACGAGCCTGGCGAGGACTGCAAAAAATACACGGAGCATCAGTTCGACCTGTTTATGCGCGTGATTGAGGAAGTCGAAAAGCGCCTGGGAAGAAAGTTCGCGCTCCGTCACTGCGCGAACACCGGCGCGGTTGCAAGATATCCGGAGACCTTTCTTGATATGGTGCGCCCGGGACTGCTTCTGTACGGCTACGGGGAGTTTGCGGACGAGCTGGGGCTTTTGCCGGTCATGACATTAAAGACGACGGTCAGCACCATCAAGATCTATCCGGCAGGGACGGCGATCAGCTACGGCGGCATTTTTAAGACAGAGCATACCACGCGGATCGGCGTGGTTCCCTACGGCTATGCCGATGGCTTTTTCCGCTGTCTTTCCAACCGCTGCGCGCTGATGACAAAAGAGGGACCGGCTCCGCAGCGCGGGAAGATCTGCATGGACATGTGTATGATCGATCTGACAGGAAAAATGGGTGTGGATGTTGGAAGCGAGGTCGAGGTGTTCGGAAAACAGAACTCCATCAATGATCTTGCGGCACTTGCCGGGACGATTCCTTACGAGCTTACCTGCGCGGTGAGCAAACGTGTGCCGCGTATCTATATCAGAAATGGCAAAGTTGTGGAAAAGGAACTTCTGTTAAGAGGATAGAGGAGGCGGACGGACCGGAGATGTCAGAAAATGGCATTTCCGGTTTTTTTATAAGCGAAAAGATGCCGATTTATAAGCCTTATGTATAGGTTATGTAAAATCTAGTAAAAATTTAGTAAAAGTTTACTAACGCTATTGAAATTAAAAAAAACGTGAAATATAATGCAGAAGAAAGGCGTGATTATATGGCAACAATCAAAGAAATTGCAGAGTTAGCAAAGGTATCACCGGCGACTGTATCGAGGGTACTGAATCAGGATGAGACATTGAACGTCACAGCAGAAGTCAGGAGCCAGATTTTAAAGATTGCCCACGAATTAAACTATATTCCGCCTAAGATGCGTCATGCGCAGAATAAGACCCATGTTACGATCGGTGTGGCAGACTGGCATCTGGTAAGAGGGGACAGGCACGACATACGACTGGCATCGCTGGACCATATCGCAGCGACGATGCCGCAGAAGGTGGACGTCAGCTTTTTGCGGATCACCTGCAGGGAAGATGCAGATGTCGACGGGATTCTCGCATTTGGATCTTTTTCGGAGGAAGAGATAAATTTTCTGCGAAAACAGAGTGATGCGATCCTGTTTGTCAATTCGGATCAGAAAGATTATGAGTTTGACCAGATTATCATGGACTATGAGCAGGGCTTAAAGGATATGGTACACTATCTTCTGGATGTCAAGGAATACCGGAGTATCGGTTATATCGGCGGTATCTATGAGAAGGATGGTGTACGGATCGGTACCCACCGCTTAATGGGACTGACGGAGATCCTTGCGCAGAGAGGGTGCTATAAGGAGCACTATTTCTGTGTGGGTGAAATCAGCAGAGAGAGCGGCTACCGTCTGACCAGAGAACTTCTGGAGACAGATGATGTACCGGAAGTTCTGGTGCTTGGAAATGATGAGGTGGCAGAAGGCGCCCTGGAAGCGGTAAAAGAATTAAAATACCGGATTCCGAAGGATGTTGCGGTTGTCATTTACCGTGATATTGAGACGCTGCAGACGAAATATCCGACATATACCAGTCTTCGGATGCTGCCGGATATTGTATGGTCAACAGCAATCAAGCTTTTGCTGGAACGAATCATCGACAAGCGCGTGGACAGTATGAAGGTTTACCTGCCGACAAAATTGGAACTGGGCGACAGTGCATGAATAATTGTTTCACTGCAGAGAGGAGAAATTTGCAATTATGAAGAGATTGACAGCTACTTTACTGGCAGCAGCAATGTGCATGGGTACATTTGCAGGCTGTGGAAGTAACACAGAAGAGACAACAGATAACAGCAATGCAGGTGCAGCAGCAGGCGAGACAGCAGCTGCTACTACGGAGAGCCAGACAGCTTCCGCTGAGAATGTGCATCTGGATGCGTTAAACGTATATTTTGTACCGTCCAGAGATCCGGAAGAGATCGTAACTGCAACAGAGCCGTTGAGTGATCTGTTAAAGAACGAGCTTGCGGGACTGGGCTATGATGTAGACAGTGTAAACATTTCCGTAGGTACGACATACGAGGCAGTAGGCGAGGCACTTTCCGCCGGAACAGCGGATGTTGGATTTATTCCGGGCGGTACTTACGTGCTCTATGATGACGGATGTGATGTGATCCTGACCGCAACCAGAGATGGTCTGAACAAGGACTCCGACAATCCGGCGGACTGGAATGACGGACAGCCGACAGAGGCATCTGACAAGCAGGCAGTATCTTACCGTGCTCTGTTCATCGCAGGTCCTTCTGAGAAAGGACAGGAGCTTGCAGACAAGGTAAATTCCGGAGAGGAGCTTACCTGGGATGATCTGGATAGCGCAAACTGGAGCGTGATGTCTTCTTCTTCACCGGCAGGCTACATTTACCCGGCATTATGGATGCAGGATCGTTACGGCAAGGGCATCACAGATCTTTCCAATGCAGTACAGTCTGATTCCTATGCAAGTGCATTCGCAAGACTTGCATCCGGACAGGTAGATGTATTGGTAACCTACGCAGACGCAAGACGTGACTACGAGGAAAACTGGACCAGCGAGTATGGACGCTCTGCTTCCATCTGGGAGGAGACGAACGTCATCGGTGTGACAGATCCGATCTACAACGATACCGTCTGTGTGAGCAAGACCTCTCCGTACATGGATGAGAACTTAAAGACAGCCATTCAGACAGCACTGATCAACATCGGCAATACCGAAGAGGGCAAGGCGGTTATCGCAATCTACAGCCACAACGGATATGAGCCGGCACAGTCTTCTGACTATGATAAGGAAAGAGAAGCACAGAAGCTGATTCAGGAACTGAACGCAGCCAACTAATCAGAAACGGGCAGACAAAGGGTGCAGTGTCAGCGGAGTGATCTTGGAAAGAGACATCACTCCGCTGTGCTGCACATTTTTTAAGGCAATGTGGAAGGAGCATTTATGATAGAGTTTTCAAACGTATCCAAGGTATATCCCAACGGCGTGGTTGGACTCGACGATGTCAATCTTACGATTGAGCAGGGCGAGTTTGTGGGAATCATCGGTCTTTCGGGAGCAGGAAAATCGACACTGCTTCGCACGATCAACCGTATGCATGACATTACTTCCGGTACGCTTACAGTGGACGGACAGGAGGTTAAGAACCTCAAAGGAAAACAACTGCGGAAATTCCGCCGCAATATCGGAATGATTTTTCAATCCTTTAATCTTGTGACACGCACCACGGTCATCCGCAACGTATTGATGGCAAAAGTGCCTGAGATGCCGTTCTGGCGTGTATTACTCGGTATATTTAAAAAAGAAGACAAGTTGAACGCTTTGGAGGCACTCGACAAAGTGGGCATTTTAGATAAGGCATATATCCGTGCGGACCAGCTTTCAGGCGGACAGCAGCAGCGCGTGGCGCTCGCCCGCACACTTGCACAGAATCCGAAAATCATCCTCGCGGATGAGCCGGTAGCGGCGCTCGATCCGGTAACAGCAAAGCAGGTAATGAGCGATTTTAAGAAGATCAATCAGGAAATGAACATTACCATTTTGATCAATATCCACCACGTAGAACTGGCGCTTGCCTATGCGGACCGGATCATCGGTATCCGCGCCGGAAAGATCGTCTATGACGGACCTTCCGCGGATGTGACAGAGGATGTGTTAAACATGATCTATGCCGGAAAGATACCGGATGAGGTGGAGGAAGCCTGATGGGAATATATGATAAAATTTTCAAGCCGAAGAAACTGGTGTTATCCGACGGAAAAGTAGTGGAGGAAAAACGCACGCGCACACCGCTTGTACTTCTTCTGCTTCTGATTGCGACCGTCATTTCCGTCCGGATTACCGGTTTTTCGCTCAATACGATTCTCACACGCGGAAATCAGTTTTTTGTCATATTAGGACAGATGTTTCCGCCAAAGACGGGATATTTAAGCAGTATCTGGGGACCGCTTTTAGATACGATCAAGATGTCGCTGCTCGGCTCCTTCATCGGTGGGGTTCTGGCAATTCCATTTGCCATCCTGGCATCCAGCAATCTGGTCAAAAATAAGGTCGTTCTGGGCGTGGTGCGTATCTTCTTAAGTATCGTGCGTACGATTCCGACCCTGGTGGCAGCACTGATTGCGACTTATATCTGGGGACTTGGAACAATGGCAGGAACTGTGGCAATTGCCGTCTTTACATTTGCTTATGTCGGCAAGCAGCTTTACGAGCTGATTGAGACGGTTGACATGGGAGCTTACGAAGCGATGGAAGCGATGGGAGCTGGCAGGGCACAGGCATTTCTGGCAGCGATCCAGCCGCAGGTGCTTCCGGCATATCTTTCCGTCTGCCTGTTCTGTTTTGAGGGAAATGTCCGCTATGCGGCAATCCTGGGATATGTAGGTGCCGGAGGACTCGGTCTGATCTTAAACGAGAAGATCGGTTGGAGAGAGTACGACAGCGTGGGCATGATCCTCGTGGTATTATTCGGAACGGTGCTCGTGATCGAGGCACTCAGCCATTATATTCGTAAGAAGCTTACCTAGGAGGGGACAAGGCAGAATGAAAAAAGAAATAGATAAAATGTATGAGCAGAAGCCGAAGACGTGGTATGCGAAGATTCTTGTGGCACTCATCGTTGCAGCACTTCTGGCATGGTCGATGTCCACGGTGCAAAGCGGAACAACAGGCGGCGATGGGCTTACGGTAGCGGGAAAGATTATCAGCGGCATTTTTCATCCGGACACAGCGCTCTTATTTAATTTTACAACCTCCGGCGTGGCGTATCTGCTGTTGGAGACAATGTGTATCGCATTTCTGGGTACGATTGTGGGAGCAGTGCTCTCGATCCCGCTGTCTTTTCTGGCTGCAGCCAACCTTGTTCCGAAGCCGATTGCACTGATTTTCCGTGTGTTTATTATGGCGATCCGCACAATACCGGCATTTGTATATGGACTGATGTTCATCCGTGTGACGGGACCGGGACCATTTGCGGGACTTCTGACGATGTCCCTGTGCTCGATCGGTATGATCAGCAAGATGTTTATTGAGAGTATCGAAGACCTTGACACCAAGATACTGGAATCGCTTGATGCAGCGGGATGCACGATGTTCCAGAAGATCCGTTATGGCATTCTGTCACAGTTATTCCCGGACTTTATGTCAACGTTAATCTATCGTTTTGACATGAATCTTCGTGATGCGACTGTGCTTGGTCTGGTAGGTGCCGGCGGTATTGGTGCGCCGCTTATTTTTGCAATGAGCGCGTACAAATGGAATCAGGTGGGTGCAATCCTTGCAGGACTGATCGTGCTGATTCTGATTGTGGAAGTAATCTCCACAAAGATCCGTGTGAAGCTGACGCGGGGATAACTATAATACGACTGAGGGATAAGATGGAACAAACGTTAAAGATATATTTTACCTCGGATGTTCACGGGTATTTTTACCCAACGACTTACGGGGATTTGAAACGAAAAGATCTGGGGCTGTTCTCGTTTGCCCGGGATTTCAAAAAAGATGAGAATACACTGGTAATTGATGGCGGAGATATATTGCAGGGCTCCGCCTTTGCCTACTATTGCAGGCAGAAGTCAGGATCGCCGCAGGCCATTGTGGATATCATGAACGACTGCGGCTACGATTATTATACGCTCGGCAACCATGATTTTAATTATGGGATGGACTATCAGAACGCTTACATAGAGGCTCATCACGGCGCGTGTGTCTGCCAGAATGTTGTAGATGAGGCGGGAAGAGCATGCCATCCGTATGTGATCCACACGCTTGGAAACGGACTCCGGGTCGGGATTGTCGGTATTGTGACAGACTATGTGAATGTGTGGGAGCGGAAGGAAAATCTCGCGGGAATTTGCATTACAGACCCATTTGAGGCGGCAAAAGAGGCGCTTTTGCATCTGAAAAAAGAGGTGGACATTACGCTTTGCATCTACCACGGCGGATTTGAGTGTGATTTAAAGACCGGAGAGCGCCTGCAGAAGACGACGGAGAATGTCGGATACCGCATCTGTAAGGAACTGGATTTTGACATTCTGCTGACCGGGCACCAGCATATGTCCGTCGACGGGCAGTATGTGCACGGAACTTATGTGGTACAGCCGCTTGAGAATGCCAAAGAGTATCACTATCTGGAAGCGGAGCGGACAAAAGACGGACTTGTTGTCCGCTCCGAGAAGCGTGTCGCCGACGGAGCAAATGCTGTCGGTGCATTATGCGAAAAGTATGCCGCAGAGGAAGAGCGGGTACAGAGCTGGCTGGATCAGCCGATCGGGCATTTAAGCCGGGCGCTTCTTCCCGGAGAAAAAGCGGAAATGGCGCTGCACGGTTCGCCGATTGCCGATTTTTTAAACCGGATACAGTTACATTTTTCCGGCGCACAGCTGTCAGCGGTCGGTCTTGCCAATGAGATCGCCGGATTTCGCAGCGAGGTGAGTGTCCGCGACATTATAGCAACCTATCCGTATCCGAATACGCTCATCGTATGCAGGATCAGTGGAAAACAGTTAAAGCAGGTGATGGAGCGGAGCGCGGAGTATTTTGCCGTCGCCACGGATGGAACGGTGCAGGTTGCGGAAAGCTTCCTTGTGCCGAAGGTGGAGCACTATAACTATGACTACTATATGGGGGCAGCATATGAGATTGACCCGGCTGCACCGGTCGGAAACAGGATTAAAAATCTGACTTACCAGGGAAAGACGGTAACGGAGACAGATTCTTTTACGCTGTGCCTTAACAATTACCGTTACAGCGGAGCGGGCGGATATGAAGTATATACGGAATGTGAACTTGTCCGTGAAATCAATACGGAGATGGTGGAACTCATTCTGGAATATTTCAAAGAGAATCCTTATGTGGAAGTGTAATTGTAGGTATTGCACAAAAATAAAAAGATAAATTGAACACAAGTGCCGAAAGTGTCGAAAAGGATGGAATTGTTGCAATAAGCATAGCCCTCTTTTGGGTGATAAGTAATACTATGAGAAATAGATACTTAAAAGTTCCAGATAAACATGCGGCGGCAAATTCTGACCGCAAAATCCGGTATTTCTAACCATGCCGCAGCCGGCATCCGTGATGATCCGTGTCTTTCCAAGTTTGAAACACTCTACGGACTGTGTCCGCAAGCCAGCAGACAATTTTAGGACTTTTGTGTGTGTCCCTTATGGCACCTCTGAACAAAACATAACCGCGCGAAGCCGCTGTCTGAGTCGGCA
>NC_015977.1:930000-1035000 GCF_000225345.1 Roseburia hominis A2-183 | reverse complement strand
CATCATTATTTTAGAATGTCAACCACATTTCCGCCGTTTTAAAAAAGAAAGTTTTCGGTTCTGAATTGTTCTAATTGTGCATACAATTCAGAACCATTCGTTTTTCTTCCACGGACTACCGCATCACATAATCCATCGCATCCTTAACCGTGCGCACGCCGACAAGACCGATTCCTTTGATCTCCTTTAAGCTCTCCCTGCACACCTCCGGCAGAATACATGTCTTAAATCCAAGCTTCTTCGCCTCGAGCACACGCTGCTCTGCCATGCTGACCGCGCGCACCTCACCGCTGAGTCCCACCTCGCCGAAGCAGATGGTCTTCTCGTCAATCGGGCGGTCTTTATAGCTGGAGACGATCGCCAGCACAAGACCAAGATCGATCGCCGGCTCATTCATCCGGATGCCACCTGCAATATTGATATAGGCATCACAATTCCCCAGCGAAAGTCCCAGACGTTTTTCCAGAACCGCCATCAGAAGATTTACCCGGTTAAAATCCGTTCCTGCCGCCGTCCGCCTCGGCATACCGAAATTGCTGTGGCAGACCAACGCCTGTATTTCCAGAAGGATCGGTCTCGTCCCTTCCATCGAGCATGCCACAACAGACCCGGAGGCGCCCTCCGGTTTTCCGCTCAGCATGAATTCCGACGGGTTCTCCACCTCTGTCAGGCCATCTCCGCGCATCTCAAAAACACCGATCTCGTTCGTCGACCCAAAACGGTTCTTCACACCTCGCAGAATACGATACGCCGCATGGCGGTCCCCCTCAAAATAGAGCACCGTATCCACCATGTGTTCCAACACACGCGGGCCAGCCACCACGCCTTCCTTTGTCACATGTCCGACGATAAAAATGGAAATCCCAAGTCCCTTGGCGATCTGCATCAGGGTGCCGGTCGATTCCCGCACCTGTGAGACGCTTCCCGGCGCAGACGAGACGTCTTCATTATACATCGTCTGAATGGAGTCAATCACGACGATCTCGGGCTTCTCCCGGTCAATCACGCGCCGTATGGTATCAAGATTGGTCTCACAGAGCAGGCTTAAGCTGTCCCCAAAGGTCCCGATGCGTTCTGCCCGGATTTTGATCTGCTGCAAGGATTCCTCACCGGAAATATAGAGCACCTTCACCTCATGTTCCGCAAGATTCCTGCATACCTGCAAAAGCAGCGTCGATTTTCCGATTCCCGGATCTCCGCCCACAAGCACCAGAGATCCCTGCACAATCCCGCCGCCAAGCACCCGGTCAAGCTCCTTCATGCCGGTGGACACCCGCTGTTCCTGTGTCATCTCGATCTGTGACAGGGGAACTGCCTTTGCCTCACGGCTGCCATCCGTGCTGCGGTTCCCACGCGCGGTCTTTTTCTCAACCGTCTCCTCCACAAACGTATTCCACTCATGGCATGCGGGACACTGTCCCATCCATTTTGCCGACTCGTATCCACATTCCTGACAGAAGTATACTGTTGTTTTTCCTTTTGCCATGTTCTTATCTTCCTTTCCCGCAGACACGTCTGCTGCCCGGACAGGGCTTTTTCTCCATAGAAAGCGCGGCTTTCGCCCTTTAACCTAACACGTCATTTCCTATTAGAGTAACAAAGACCTGTCCATACGGACAGGTCTCACTGATCTTGTAACTGTCATATGCGAAAGCGGCTGCTCTAGCACTTCTGGACGCTTACCTTTACCGGAGCATCGCCGAGCTCTACGCTCAGGCTTAACTTTCCTCCGAGATTCGTCTTCATCCTGCCGGCATCTGCACCGTCGATCACGATGTCATACTCCGCCTCATCCTCAAGCTCTACGGTAACCTGTGCGTCCTCTGCGCCCTCTACGCTAAACTCCATTCCTGTGTCTGTCGCTTTTAAATGCTCCACTGCAGTCCCCGGAACAGACTCGTATACAAACATGCCATTGCGCTCCAGCTTGGTAATCTCCTGACAGGTCTTTACTTTGTAAAGATCTCCCTGGTGTTCAAAATTGTCAAGCTTTGCCTTGGTGCTCAATGTGTAATCCCCAAAGCTGATCGTTCCATCCTCCTCTGAACGGAGTAATTCACTAATAACGGCCATCTTATCCTCCTGTGATATTGCAGCTCCTTCATCCGGTCTGCTTTATCGTAAATTTGTAAAAATATTATATAATATCTGTTCTTTGATTTCCAGTGATTTCACTGACATTTAAGTAATTTTTTACTTTTTCTTGGACTCCAGAAAAATTGCATTTTTCTTCGTCGTGACGATCACTTCGTCACCCCGCCGGATGCTTCCGTCGAGAAGTTTTTCCGCAAGCGGATCCTCAATCTCATCCTGAATCTTGCGCCGCAGCGGTCTGGCTCCATACTTCGGGTCATACGCCTTATCCACAATGTACTGCTTTGCGGCATCGCGCACGACAAGTGTAATGCCAAGTTGTGTTTCACAGCGCTTCGCCAGTTCTTTTGTCATCAGACCTACGATCTGTTTCATGTCGTCCTTATTCAGCGCCCTGAATACAATGGTCTCGTCAATACGGTTTAGGAATTCCGGTTTGAAAATTCTGCGGACCTCCTCCATCACGCTGCCCTTCATCCGCTCATAGTTCTGCTTCTCGTCATTGCCGGAAGCAAAGCCAAGCTTCTTCGGCTCCACAATCGCCTGCGCTCCCGCGTTGGAGGTCATAATGATGATGGTATTCTTAAAGTCCACTTTTCTTCCCTGGGAATCTGTGATATGTCCGTCGTCAAGCACCTGCAGCAGAATATTAAACACATCCGGATGTGCCTTCTCTATCTCGTCAAACAGAATCACGGCGTATGGATTTCTCCGCACTTTCTCACTCAGCTGTCCGCCGTCCTCATGTCCGACATATCCAGGCGGCGAACCGATCATTTTCGACACGCTGTGTTTCTCCATGTACTCAGACATATCGATGCGGATCATTGCCTGCTCCTGTCCAAAGACAGCTTCCGCCAGTGCCTTGGATATCTCGGTCTTGCCGACGCCGGTCGGTCCCAGAAAAAGGAACGAGCCGATCGGACGCTTGGGATCTTTTAATCCGACGCGTCCTCTCCGCACGGCTTTCGCCACAGCTGATACCGCTTCCTCCTGTCCGATCACGCGCTTGTGAAGGGTTGCCTCCAGTTTTTTGAGTCTGGCAGCCTCCCCCTCTGTAAGCTTCTTCACCGGGATTTTCGTCCATCCCGACACCACATCGGCAATCTCGTCCTCTCCGACGGTCTGGTGATGCCGTCTGCCGCCCTGTTTTGCCTTTGTATTCAGTTTTTCCAACTTTTCTTCCAGTTCCTGGCGTTTTGCCTGCGACTCCCTCGCCGTTTCCAGGTCTCCGCCGGAAAGTGCTTCCTCCAATGTCTCCTGCAACTCCGCAATCTCCCGCCGGAGTTCTGCAGCCTCCTTGGGGTCTCCGCCCACATGAAGGCGCACTTTTGCCGCAGCCTCATCCATCAGGTCAATCGCCTTGTCCGGGAGGAATCGATCGTTGATGTAACGCGCGGAAAGACGCACTGCCGCCTCCACGGCCTCATCCGTAATCGTCACATGGTGGTGGCTCTCATACTGCCCACGCAGTCCCTTTAATATGGAAATGGCTTCTTCCTCCGTCGGCTCCTCCACAACGACTGGCTGGAAACGCCGCTCCAAAGCTGCATCTTTTTCGATATATTTGCGGTACTCTTCGATGGTCGTCGCGCCGATCACCTGCACCTCGCCTCTCGCAAGTGCAGGTTTTAAAATGTTGGATGCATCAATCGCGCCTTCCGCTCCGCCCGCCCCGATGATGGTATGAATCTCATCAATGAACAGCAGGACGTTTCCAGCTTTCGCCACCTCTGCCAGCACCTTCTTGATGCGCTCCTCAAATTCACCTCTGTACTTTGAGCCTGCCACAATCCCGGAAAGATCCAGGGAAACCACTCTTTTTCCAAGCACCGTATCTGGAACCATTCCGCCCGCAATGCGCTCTGCGATTCCCTCTACAATCGCCGTTTTTCCTACGCCGGGTTCTCCGATCAGGCACGGATTGTTCTTGCTTCTCCGGCTTAAAATCTGGATGACGCGGTCGATCTCCGTCTCTCTGCCGACCACCGGATCGAGCTTTCCGGCGCGCGCAAGTTCTGTCAGATCTCTGGAAAACTGATCCAGCGCCGGCGTTCCCTCCGCATTTCTCCGCTTTCCGGGTTTTCCGTTCTGGAATTCATCCTTATACTGGCTTACATCCTCGCCCATCGCGATCAGGGTGTCCACATACATTTTCTGCACATTGACAGACAATGTATTCAACAGTCTGGACGCCACACATTCCGTCTCCTTGATCATCGCAATTAAAAGGTGTTCTGTTCCAATCTTCTCCGAGTGGAAACGCGCCGCCTCCGCTTTGGATACCTCAAGCACATGCGCCGCTCTCGGGGACAATCCGTCCTCCAGAACCGCAACCGCATTCCCCGGTGCAATCAGCTCCTCGATCAGTTCCAGCACCTTATCATACTCTACACCATTGTCGGCAAGTACCTGGCTTGCCACACCAGTTCCCTCTTTCAACAGGCCAAGCAGTATGTGCTCCGTGCCGATATAACTGTGATGCAATGACTTTGATATCCGCGTTGCAATATCAATCGCCTTTTTTGCCTTTGCTGTATATGCTGTCTGCATCGCTACCTCCTATTTCCAGTCCGATATCACATTCGTCTTTACAGATCATTAAAATCTATGATATCCAGCTCATCGTCTTGCTTGTTTTTCTGGTCTTTGCCGCCTGAAACTTTTTCTTTTTCATCGTCCGGCGCATCGCTGTCCCCGTACGTGTCATCGTCATCCCCGTACGCGTCATCATCCCCATACGTGTCATCGTCATCCCCGTACGCGTCATCATCCTCGTACGCGTCGTCATCATCAAACAGATCGTCATCCAGATCGTCAGACTTCCGCTTCCAGAAACCGAATCTCTTCTTCGGCGGCTCTTCCTCCTCGATGTCATCCTCATCGAATGCATCATCGAACGCGTCATCGTCAGATTCCTGCGTTTTCGTTTTCTCTTCTCTCTCTTCCTGTTCGTCGAATTCATCTGCATCCCCGGCATCTGCAGCAGAGCGCTTCTTCCAGTGCCACTTTTTCCGGGAATCCTTTTCCGGTTCCTCGATCACATCATCCTGGTTTTCATCCAGCAGTTCTTCTGTATCATCATGCTCTGAGACACCGTCATCCATAATGTCATCCTCATCCAGGTCATCTCTATCCGCTTCCCTCCTGTGCAGTAACAGGTTAACAAGTACCACTGCCATTACCGCCAGCAGAAATATCAATATGCCAATCGCGGTTCTGGAAAACGCTTTTTCTTTTTTATATTTCTCGGACAGCGCCAGATATTCCTCCTGCAGATAGGCCGCATCCTCGTCCTGCAGTCCGTCGGAAGATACAGTTGTCCCTGTATTTACGCGCTGATAGGTCTCCTCTATGGAGTCGTACTGGTACCAGCCTTCCGTTCCGTCAGAATTCACTCCGTAAAAGGTATAGAACTCCGATTCCACCTCAGACCCTTCCTCCTGGGTCTCCTGATATGCCGTCACAAGACTTCCGTCCGCCAGCGTAAGCTGTGTCTGCTGCATCGTATCCGGCATCGTATAATCCACCGGTGGCAGAAGCGCTATCACATAGTGTTCCCCATTGACCATTTTTACAAACGGATACAGGGTATCTCTTGTGCTGTCATATACAAAGAAGCTTCCTGTGCTCTCTTCCGCTCCGTCCTGCACCAGATAAAGCATGACCACAGATCCCTTGTCATAACTCACGCCCCGATAATCCGCCCCCTGATAATTGACGGTTGTCTCCGAAAAATCTGCAGGAACATTCTCTGTTGCAAAATTTTCTGCAATTACATAGGAAATGCCATTTGCCGTAACCGTGTTTTCACTGCTGTCCGTCTCCTCTGTTGTCTCCACTTCCCCCTCATCGGATGCCGTTGTCTCTCCGGACGAGGTTCCCTGCTTTGTCACATTCACGGTATAGGTTGCGGTCACGCCATTTTCCGCCTTGACTACAATCTTAATGGTGTTATCTCCACTTTTCAGATTGGTATTTCCCGTAACCGACTCCACGACCGCTTTTTCATTGACCGGTGTGGCAGATACGGCGATATTGGTTACATCGCTTCCCACTGTAGCACTATAAGTCAGCGTTTTCCCGTTAAATGCCGGCGAGAGCGTTCCCGTTGAAATGGTCAACTCTTTCAGAGAATTATCCGCAGACTGTTTTCCTGTTGTCTCTCCAGTATTCGCCGCAGAATCCCCGTTTCCACCCGCTGATGTTCCGTTTCCGTTGGAGGTTCCACTGTTACTGCTACTATTATTGCCTGAATCTGTATTTGTACTTGCTGCATTCTTTACTGTGACCGATGCACTGCTGCCCGACATGGAATCCATCTCCTCATTGGAGTCAAAGATCACTCCGTCGTTGGCAGAGACAGAGAGGGAGGAATTTCCCGCACTCACAGCTTTTAATGTCACCGTGTAGCTTTCTCCCGTCGCCATCACGCTTCCGCCGCCTCCGCCGTATGTGGTATTGCAACTCACAAACTGCAGCACACTCGAATCATAAGACAGCGTCATGGTCGCATTCGCCTTTTCGCCGGATGGACCGCTCGCTTTTACTGTAACTGTAACCGTATCACCGATATTGACACTTCCTGACGACACCGAGACAGATGTTGATCCGCTCGCCGCGAATACCGTCTGCGGCACTCCGACAACCCCGAATGTCAGGCTAAGCGCCATCATCATCATTGCTATTTTTTTCTTCATTTCTGCTCTCCCAATTCTTCCTCTCACTGATCAATCTGTGAGATTCCCAGTATGTGTTTTTGTAAAATAACCAGATCCTTATTGGAAATACCGCCGTCCTTGCTGACGTTTGCCGCTTCCAGACGACTGCCGGACTGACTTTCAATTCCAAGGATCTGTTTCTGCATCAATACCAGATCCAGATTGGAAACCTTTCCGTCACCGTTGATATCTCCATATACCACAATCTCATACTGCTGCACGAGCGTGTCGCCGACATACACTGCCAGCTTGTTGCCCGTTCCCACCGTCTGTGTATTCTCACTGCCGTCTGCATTCAGAATCTTTACGGTACAGTTCTGGGTTCCGATTCCCGATGCGACTGTGGATGCGCTTGTTCCAGGCTCAATTCCCGTCACATAGGTTCCGATCGGATAGGATGGCGTAATCGCCGCGTCATCCGCCACCTGAATGGTTCCGCCGGCACTGCCCCCCGCTCTTGCCACGATCAGCGTGTAAGTGCGCGAATCTCCGCTCTGCGAGATGCAGGTAATCTGAATCGTATTATCTCCATAATTCAGCGAATAATTTCCAGTACCGGAAACGGTTGACGTTCCCGCCACCGCCGTCGCTCCCACATTGATCGAAGCCGCGCTGTCCGGAACGACCAGGGAATAGGAGGTATTCGCACCGGAAAATGCCGGTGTCAGCGCATATCCGTCCACCGTGATCGAGGAAAGCCAGTTGTTCGGATTCCCCTTGTCCGCAAACGTCACTGCGCTCTCCGGCATGTTCTGATAGACCGGAATGCGGAAAACAAACGCCTGGTTCTTGTCCGTGTAGGCTTTTCCCATATTGGTGCCCTCACTCATCGCCGCCTGCACATTGGTCATGTACTGATGTGCGTAAAGACTATTGGTATAGACAACGTTAAATTTTTCAAAGTAAATGGTATTCTGCCCTTTTTTCACATAATTATCAGCCACAACCGATGATCCACCCGCAATCGACTTGTAGATGGAGTTCCATCCCTGCAACTTCGCATATTCCAGTCCGTTCACAATCGCCGACGCGCTGCCCGTCGTAAACGCACGGACGTTAAAGTAGTTATAATAGCCTGCATAGTTGGAATATCGTCCCGAAATCAGATCGCTCGTCCCCCGCACGCCCTGCTCCTGCTTACAGCGGGATGCCAGGTGGTAAGGGCTCACGCCCACATTGGAGCCGATCTCCACAAACGTATCCGCATAGCTGCGAACCGCTCCGTCCGTATCGGTATAATTGCCTGCCATAAATGTATTGGAAAGAACGCTCTGCACACCCGCTGCGTTCTGATAGCCTGCATATTCCAACGTTTCAAACTGAAAGATCTGATTCTCGTTAAGAAAATTTCTGGGATCGATGCAGTATGCGATATATTCCGGAGACGCCGACACCCAGCTTGCCCCGTCAAACCCGTACCACTTGTTGGTCTCCCAGTTATACGCCTGACTGTCCGTCGATTTTCTTGCGTCATTCACGGAATTCTGGATCAGGTTTCTTCCGACCAGACTCTCATTCGATACCACCGTATTCCAGTCAAGTCCCGTCTGCACCGGCACAAACTGCCAGTTCGGATACTTCTGATGCAGGGATGCCAGTGCGCTGCAATAGCTTGCCGGAAAACCCGCTGCCGCAAGCGCCGCCTCATACTCGCTGTCCGTGACACCGGTCGTCTCTCCCTGCGACTGGTCGTCTGACGTCTGACCGTTCACGGCTACATAGTCCGCACAAATCCACCCGGAATAGGAGGCGCCTCCGACCACGAGCGTCACACTGTACCAGTTCATTCCGCCCGCCGAGACCAGCTCGCCCACATTCACAGCCTGTCCTTTGTATACCTTTGTCACCACAGAGTAGGACGTTCCCGCTCCCGAGCGCACATAAACACCTTTTTCCGTGTTCTGCACCACCCCGTTTGTCCCACCTGCACTGCTGTCCGCATTCGTCTGTCCCGCAGAAGAATCCGTGCCCTGAAGCGTCACAAAATCCGAGCGTATATAACCGGTTACACCATCCGACATCTGGATCTGGTACCATGTATACCCGTCTGATCCTGCCGTCTCATCAGTTACTGTCACCGCATTTCCCGGATAGAGCAGTGTCAGCTTATCCCCGGTCACCGGTGCGTTGCGCACCTTCACCGGTCCGTCATTGATCGTTCCCGCCGTCGCCGTGTACGCATATACGGCTTCGGGGCCGTGAAAAGCAGATATGCTGGCAGCAAGCACTCCCATGCTGATTGCCGCCAGCAATATCTTTCTCTTCTTTCTATATATAAAGTGATTCATCGAATTCCTCCCTGAGTACCGCACAAGTCCATAAAATCATGCGCCCAATAATTCAGTCTCATTATAGGAGATTCTATCACACGCGTCAACCTAAATATAGCCATTTTCCTGCACGCTGTACTATATTTAGACGTTTTTCGACATCAGGTTCCGGTTCTGTATCAGCAGGCTTCCCCATAATATGCCCCAGAGCCCGCACACAATTCCGGTGAGCAGTACAGCATTGCACTCCTGAAACTGGATTCCGAACAGCAGAACCACACCCGTCACCAGTCCGAACGCTCCAATCGCCGCTATAAGCGCACACAAAAGTATCAATTCCATATCCACTGTTTTCATCTTCTTATCCTCCTTTTCTAACCTGCCAGATACCGTTCCCACTCCTGCTTCGTCATCCACGGCCAGCACGCCTTGTCATCGATATAGACGTCCGCGGAGATTTTTCTGGATTCCGTTCCATACTGTTCCAACGTCTGCGCCACATTTTCATTTACCGCATCAAATTCCAGTCCGAACATTCTGCACCAGGCCACCGCCTCCTCCAGCAGATCCCCGCAGCGGCATGTCCACAAAATTACTTTTTTGCCCTGCCTTCTCGCACCCTTGAGCAATGCAAAGAGCGGCAGATTCGGCATCCCGATGGCAGGATAACATTCACTGCACAATGTCCCGTCAAAATCGACGGCAATGATCTCGATCTTTTTCTCCATGTTCTTCCCTCCCCATCCGCTTTGATGGTGTCAGTATCGCACATGATGTGTCCAATTCTTTGGACACTTGTTATGTAAACCCATATTTACAGGACAAAAATTGTCGCACGAAGCATAGACCTCTTTGGGGTGATAAGTAATATTATGAGAAGACCGCACCGTGGGATTTCAGATGGAAATGCAGGTGGAAATTCGGTTCAAAAAATGTGGCATTTCTAACCAGCCGGATGTTTGCATCTGCGATGATCCGTGTCTTTCCAAGTTTGGAGCACTCCGCGGGTCATGTCCGCATCCCGGAGACAATTTGTAGGACTTTCGTGTGTGTCCCTTATTGGCACCTCTGAACAAAACATAACCGCGCGAAGCCGATGTCTGAGTCGGCATCTGCCTTATTTTCAATAGCAGATGCCGGCGAGTTTCGGTTCGCGCGGTTTTATATTGTCTGTGAAGAGGTGCCATTAGGGACACCAGAAAGTCCGCCCATTGTCTCCGGTGTGCCGGACATGCACCCGTCGGATTGTCCAAACGTGGAAGAGACACGGAATCCGATGCAAACATTCAGCCGGAAGAAATGCTCACATTTTTCTCCAACGAATTTCCATCTGCATTTCCACATGAAATCCCCAAGTGTGTTTCCTGTAATATTACTTATCAAACCAAAGCACGGTATGCTTCGTGCGACACCCCCCTTTATCTTTATCTCTATACGATGTTTTTCTGCTATGCGTTATACGCCTTCGCCGTCAAACGCCGGGATGAAGCTCTCTTCTGCCGTCTCCCCCTCCTGAATAAATCCCTGCTCTACCCCCAGTCCGATCGCATAATCGACGACCTCCTCATATTCCTCGTCCGTGACTTTCCGGTTCAGCTCCGGGTAGGCGCTGACATTTTCCAACGGCGTATACTGGTTCATGATGCTCAGATATATCTGATTGCCGTAGGTTTCATACAGGTATTTTATCACCGCCTTAGAGTCCCTGGTACAGCCCGGCAGCAGCAGGTGACGCACGATAACGCCCTGTCTCATCAGAAGTCCCTCCTCGATCGGGTCTTCTGCTTCGTCTCCGTCAAACACGGGTCTCGGGCACTGGCGCACCATCTCCGCAACCGCCGCTTTGGCCACGTCGGCATAATCCGGAGCGTGTGAATATTTTGCACTGAGCGCCGGACTTATATATTTAAAGTCCGGCAGGTAGATATCCACAAGTCCTTCCAGACTTTTGATCGTATCCGCACTCTCATAACTGCTCGTATTGTAAACGACGGGAAGCCGCAGTCCTTCCTTTTTTGCACGGCGCAATGCCTCCGTAATCTGCGGTGCAAAATGTCCCGGCGTCACCAGATTGATATTATTCGCCCCTTTTTCCTGCAGTTCCAGGAATATTTCTGCCAGACGCTCCTTGGTAATCTCCTTTCCTGCCGTCCCGTTTGCGATGCTACGGTTCTGGCAGAACACACAATGCAGGGCACAGCCGGAGAAAAATACCGCGCCGGAGCCGCTTTTCCCGGAGATGCAGGGTTCCTCCCAGTAATGAAGCGCCGCACGCGCAACCTTCAGCTGTTCGGTCTGTCCGCAGATGCCGCGCTCTCCGCCCGCACGGTCCACTGCGCAGTTTCTAGGACACAATGTACACATTTTCATCTTTCCGTCCGTCTCTTTCTATCTAAATTCAATCTTGATAATCCCGCGTATTTTGGGTATGATAATGTTTGATTTCCGAAATGACCATTTTCGGAACAATCTGACATTGATATATTTACACATAAGGAGTTCGTTATGAATCAGAAAAATTGTATGGTAGCCCAGTCCGGCGGTCCTACCGTTGCGATCAACGCAAGTCTTGCCGGTGTCATTGACGGCGTGTCCGCCTCTTCCATGTACGACACCGTTTACGGCTCGCTCAACGGAATCACCGGTATTTTAAACGATGACCTTCTCAACCTCACGGAGCTTATGGACGGTCATCCGGAATATCTTTCCCGCCTTGCGCAGACACCTGCGATGTACTTAGGCTCCTGCCGCTACAAACTTCCCCATTATCTGGATGATGATTCACCCTATGTCTTCATATTTAAGCAGTTTGAAACTTACCACATTGAAGCGTTTTTCTATATCGGCGGCAATGATTCCATGGACACCGTGTTAAAGCTGTCCGAGTACGGAAAACGCATCGGCAGTTCCGTCCGCATTATCGGCATCCCGAAGACCATCGACAATGATCTCTGCGAGACCGATCACACCCCGGGCTTTGGCTCTGCCGCAAAATACATTGCCTCCTCGCTCTTAGAGATCGCGCACGACACCTTTATCTACGCGGTCAAAAGCGTGACCATCGTTGAGATCATGGGACGCGACGCAGGATGGCTGACCGCTGCCGCGGCACTCGCGCGCAACGGATACAACACCGCCCCGCACTTAATCTATCTGCCGGAAGTCGCTTTCGACCCGGAGGATTTCCTTTTAGACGTCAAGCGTCTCCTTTTCGAGCGCAACAATGTCATCGTCGCAGTGTCCGAGGGCATCCGCGACGCCTCCGGCAATTACATCAGCGCGTCCGAGCAGTCCATCGACACGTTCGGTCACAGTCAGTTAAGCGGCGCCGGCAAGACACTTGAGTTCCTTGTCAAGGAAAAGCTTGGTGTCAAGGTGCGTTCCGTGGAAATCAATGTCCTGCAGCGCTGTGCCGCACATCTGGCTTCCCAGACAGACTTAGACGAATCTTTCGCACTCGGCAAAAAAGCCGTCGCACTCTCCGAGGAGGGTGTGACAGCTTCCATGGTCACCATCGAGCGCACTTCAAACGCACCGTATACCGTGGATTACTCCTATGCGGAAATCCGCCAGATCGCCAACGAGGCAAAGAGCGTTCCGAGAGAGTGGATCAACAGTGCCGGCAACGACATCGAACAGCCTCTGCTCGACTATCTTGCTCCGCTGATTCTTGGCGAATCGCAGGTCTCCTATCACAACGGTCTGCCTGTATACATGGATGTGAGCCACCTGTCTAAGCACTAGACAGGTGCTCCCTATTCCCGGAGCAGAATCTCGATAAATTTACCGATCTCGACCCACGCTTTTCTGGATTCCGGCAGCATCTTTGCTGCCATCTGGAAAATGTGGAACATCCCGTCATAGATACTTAAGCGCACTTTTACGCCCTGTCCTCTCGCCTTCGCGGCGACATCCACAGAATCCGACAACAGCATCTCATACGATCCCACCTGTATCAGCATCGGCGGAAATCCTCTGAAATCGCCAAACATCGGTGATATATATTCATCCATCGGGTCGTGGTCTCCCACATAATCCCGATTGTAGATCAGGCTGTCCCTGGTCTTTCCAAACAGGGGATCCCTCTCGTAGTTGGTATCGTAAGACTCCCCGCTTGCCGTCAGATCCGTCCACGGCGACATGGCAATGATTCCGCACGGAAGCTGTCTGCCGTGATTGATCAGATAGTGGCAGAGTGCCATCGCAAGTCCGCCGCCCGCCGAATCTCCCGCCACAATGATCTGCTCCGAAAACCATCCCTGCGCAAGTAGCCATTCATACGCGCACACGGCATCCTCGAGCGCCGCCGGATACGGATGCTCCGGTGCCACGCGGTAATCCGGCGTGAGCACGCTCATGCCGTGGCTGACCTCATTGTACAATCCGGCAAACATGCGGTATGCATTGCGCATCGCCCCGACATATCCGCCGCCGTGCAGCTGCAAAATGATTTTGTCGCGGTTCGCATTCTCCTTCGACTCTAAAAGCTCCATGGTAAAATGTTCCATCTCGATCGTCTGCATGGTAAAGCATTCCGGACACTTCCACGGAGGTTCCGCCGTTCCGATCTGTTTGCGGAGTTCCCCATTTTTTATCTTTTTCCCAATCAGCAAATCATTCGTCGTATGCGCGATCAGATCCCTCACGACTCTGCCGCGGATACTCGCCTCATTTTCTCTCATTCACTGTACCTCTGTTCTATTTTCCGCTGTCAGAAAACAGCTGCGCCGCCGGACAGCAAAACAGCCGCGTCAGCGGACATGAAATCTTCGCCGCAGTTCCGTCCTTGCCCTCCGGTCTCCTATGATCAGCGTACCCAAAAACAGTGCCGTAGAAAATGCAAACGCCAGCAAGGCAAGAAGCGGCGCCGTCACGATCCCCACCGCATACAAGACCAGCGGGACAACGCTGCAGAGAATCATAAAAATCTGCCACATCATGTAGCTCTGCCAGTTGCGCCGGTTGATGCACATCAGAATGAGAATTCCCGCATCCACTAAAAGAATGGCGGATGGAAGCGCATAGTTGACAGACCAGCCGCGGTACCCCACCACGAAGTCAATCGCCACAACCATCAGGATGGCGATCAGCGTCAACACGATGATCTTGCCCTTGTAGCCGGATTTTCCCAATATGGCATAGCGCAGCACCAGATAGCCGTACAACATCGCCAGCCCCGGAATCGCACTCCAGAACATCTCCGAGTCGCTGAGTACATTCAGATAGATCAAAAGCGCCTCCACAAGAATCGCCACGAACAGATAGATGCGGCTAAGCAACGCCAGACGCCTCGTCATCGTCCGCACATTCGGATACATGTTTTCCACCTCAACCGTCTTCTCCAGCACCGAATGGCAAAGCGGACAGCGCTCCGTCTCGTCTAATATTTCCACATTACATTGCTTGCATCTACTCATAATTTACTCCATTCGTCTCTATCTCAACCGCAATCCCGTCTGCCGCGATTTTTCTGAAAAAACCTCTCTGCACCGACGTGTCGGTCAGATCATAACTGAAACTGAATACCAGCGTATCCCCGTAGGAACAGATCGTTCCCTTTAAGTGCTGCCCTTTGGACATGGCAAGAAACGCATGGAACATCTCCACATAAGGACGATACTCCTCGCTTACGGAGATATTCCCGATATTGGTCACCGTCGCTGTGTTTGCAAGCGCAGAGGTTGTGTATACATAGCGCATCGCCAGATTTTTCAAAAACAGCGGTACGATACGCGCTGCAAGAAGCTTCTCATTGGAGACATTGTAGGAAAAAAGCTTCTCCAGATTCTCCCGGCTGATCTGGCTGCGCAGGCTCTCACTGACACTTTTTAGCACTTCCTCAAATGTATAGATCTCCTTTGTCGGATGAAATTCTGCCGACACCATCACAAAGAAATTCTTCGTCGTGATCGAATTAAAATAAGGGCGCAGATTGACCGGCACCGCAACACGAACCGGACGTTCGGAAGGCATCCCGTGCATGCACTCCGTGTAGACGCTCCAGACATATACCGCCACCAGATACTCATTGATGCTGACTCCGTACGCATGGCAGACTTTCTTCAACTCCGGGATCTTCATGTAGCCGTGCATGACGCCGAACTCTCCCGGCGGCAGCTTTTCTCCCTTTAAAAGATATGCCCGCTTCGTCTGATACCCCTTCTGGGAGCTGTGCTTGTAATTCTTGAGGAAGCTGTCCTCACGGTTCAACGAGGTATCACTGCTCAAGGAATCTCCCACCTTTTCGCGCAGCTTCGGATGTGCCAGCCGCAGATACTGATAGGTCAGCTCCTTGAGAAAATTGATGCCACCCATACCGTCGGTGAGCACATGAAATACTTCGAGATTGATGCGGTATTTATAATAGGTTACGCGGAACATATAACTGTGGTTCTTATTCTGCCGGATATAGCGGCACGGAAACGCACTTTCCTCCCGCACACGCGGTGCCGGCTTGCCGTTTTCCTCAAAATAATACCAGAACACGCCCTGGCGCAGCCGCAGATTAAACCCATCAAACTTCGGCAGCACCATATCCAGTGCCTGCTGCAGCAATTCACGGTCCACCAGCTCCGTGAGCGTCACGCTGATGCGGTATACATTGCTCATGCTCTCCCCGGCTATCACCGGAAACAAATGCGCCGTATTGTCCAGACGGTCCCAGCGGATCTCCCTCTGTGCCTCTCTTGCACGGCGTTTTTTCCCTTTTACCTGGACAGCTTCCTTCTGCTCTTCGGCCGCTGTTACCTGATCCTTTTTCTTCATATATTAAATGCTCTTTTCCTGTATAGATTCTGTTGCAATTCTGTCTTACCCGTAGTTCCAATCTTATCATACTTCCTATTGTTTGTCCATGACACCCACGCCCGCCATTCTTTCTAAAAATTTCAGACTTTATCTCTTGCATTTTATTCGTTTTTTTTCTAAAATATCTGTGTGGTATTTGGATATACCAGAAAAGAGAGGCTCACATTATGTTGTTTAAGAAATTAAGTGCTCCTTCTTTAAAGGAGCTTTTTGTTGCAGAATTAGAGGGAATGATATTATCCGGAAAGCTTGAGATAGGCGCAAAACTTCCGCCTGAGCGCGAGCTTGCCGAGTCCATGCAGGTATCGCGCGCCGTCGTCAATTCCGGTCTGGACGAGATGGAGAAAAAGGGATTTCTTGTGGTCAAACCACGAATCGGCACCTTCGTTGCCGACTACCGCAAATACGGTACCGCAGACACCCTAGTCTCCATCATGCAGTACAACGGCGGTATGCTCCGCGACAAGGAAGTGCGCTCCATTCTGGAAGTCCGCATCATGTTCATGAATCTTGCCGCCACGCTCGCCATCGACAATGCGGATGACGCGTCCATCGCCGGGCTCGAGCAGTATGTGACCGCCTTAAAGGCATGCGAAGATCCTGAGGAGGCTGCATCGCTGATCTTTGACTTCAGCCACGAGCTTTCCTTCATCGGCGGCAATTCGCTGCTCCCGCTGTTTTTCGCCTCCTTCAAGGATCTGGTGACAAACCTGTGGGTGCGCTTCGCCAGCAAGTACGGCGCAGCGGCGCTCGCTGAGAGCGCGGAGCAGATTTTCATTCACGTGCGGGACCGCGACAAAGACGCCGCCATCCGCTATATCACGGACTCCACCAACGAAAGTATTGACGGCTGCCGCCAGATCTATATGTAGGCACCGCTTCCGGTCAGAATAAATTTTTGACGTGCTAAGTAATTGAAGGGAGAATCATTCCTTTCCATTTCAGGCGGAATGCATCTGGAAATTCGGATCAAAAAATGTGGCATTTCTAAACAACCGGTTTTTGCATCTGCGATGATCCGTGTTTTTCCAAGTTTTGAGCACTCCACAGAATGTGTCCGCAATCCGCAGACAATTTTAGGACTTTTTTGTGTGTCCCTTATGGGCACCTCTAAACATAACATAACCGCGCGAAGCCGCTGTCTGAGCCGGCATCTGCCCTGTTTTCAATAGCAGATGCCGGCGAGTTCGGTTCGCGCGGTTTTATATTGTCTGTGAAGAGGTGCCCTTAGGGACACCAGAAAGTCCGCTCATTGTCTGCGGTTTGTCGGACACATTCCGTGGATTGTCAAAACGTAGAAGAGACACGGAATCCGATGCAAAAATCCGGTCGGAAGAAATGCACGCATTTTTTTCAACGAATGTTCCATCTGCATTTCCGCCTGAAATCGGTTGGATATGCCTCTTATCCTATTACTTAGCACGTCACACTAATCTATGACGTCTTTGCAAACTGGCTGTTATACAGCTTCGCATAGAATCCGTTCTTTTCCAGAAGTTCCTCGTGATTTCCCTGCTCAATGATGCTTCCATCCTTCATGACCAGAATGATGTCCGCCTCGCGGATCGTCGAGAGACGGTGTGCCACGATAAAACTGGTGCGTCCCTGCATCATCTTTGCAAACGCATTCTGAATCTTGATCTCAGTACGCGTATCAATCGAGGATGTCGCCTCATCAAGAATCAGCATCGGAGGCAGGCACAGCATGACTCTTGCAATGCATAACAGCTGCTTCTGTCCCTGTGACAGGTTGCCGCCATCCTCTGCGATCACGGTGTCATATCCCTCCGGCAGACGCTTGATAAAGCCGTGTGCATGGGATGCCTTTGCGGCCGCAATGATCTCCTCGTCCGTGGCGTCCGGTTTTCCCATCGCAATGTTGTCCCGGATGCTTCCGCTCCGAAGCCAGGTCTCCTGCAGCACCATACCGTAGTTGTCCCGGAGACTCTTGCGTGTCAGCTGCTGCAGCGGAATATCGCTGACTTTGATTGTGCCACTGTTCATATCATAGAAGCGCATCAGCAGATTGATCAACGTTGTCTTGCCGCATCCGGTCGGTCCCACGATCGCCACTCGCTGTCCCGGCTTCACCGACAGATTAAAGTCCTCAATCAGCTTCTGCTCCGGCACATAGGAAAAATAGACATGTGAAAGCTCGACCTTACCGTTTGCATGCTCTAAATCTACCGCGTCCTCGGCATCCGGCACCTCGGCATCCTCCTCAATCAGCTCTATCACTCTGCCCGCACACGCAAGCGCATTCTGAAGCTCCGTGATGACGCCCGAAATCTCGTTGAACGGCTTCGTATACTGGTTCGCGTAGGACAAAAGACTCGACAGCTGTCCGACACTGATCCCTCCGGCAATCGCCGAAAAAGCTCCGACAACTCCTACCGTTGCATAGACAAGGCTGTTGACAAAACGCGTCGACGGGTTGGTAATACTCGAAAAGAAAATCGCCCGCAGAGAATACTTCTGCAGTCTTTCATTGATCTCATCAAACTTCTCAAGCGCCTCATCTTCATGTGAAAATGCCTGCACCACTTTCTGGTTGCCGACCATCTCCTCAATAAACGCCGTCTGTTCTCCCCTCGTCTCTGACTGCAGCTTGAACATGGAAAATGTCTTTTTCGCAATGAAGCTTGCCACAAAGAGTGAAACCGGCGTGATTACCACGACTGCCACCGTGATCCGCACGCTGATCGTCAGCATGAAAATCAACGTTCCGAAGATGGTCACAATACCGGTAAAGAACTGGGTAAATCCCATCAGAAGTCCGTCTGCGAACTGATCAACATCCGCGATCACACGGCTTACGATCTCTCCGTATGAATGAGCGTCCAGATATTTCAGAGGAAGCTTTTCAATCTTCTCGAACGCCTCTGTCCGGATATCCCGGATCACATTGTAGGTAATTTTATTGTTGCAGGCATTCATCACCCACTGTGCCACTGCCGTCAGTCCGATGATGACCGCCATCTTTCTGAGAATCACAAAGATCCCGGCAAAGTCAACGGCTCCCTTTCCCACGATCCGGTCGACCGCCTGACCGATCAGAATCGGAAGATACAGGGTAAGCGCCACCGTCACCGCCGCGAGAATGATCGATGCTCCCAGGTATCCCCAGTATCGTCTGATGTATCGCAGAACCTTGCGCAGCGTTGATTTTTGATTTTCATTTACCACTTTTTTCATCTTTTCGCCTCTCCCGCCTGCTGTTCTTCTGTCCGCTTAAACTGCGACTCGTAAATCTCGCGGTATACCTCGCAGTCCTTAAGCAGATCCTCGTGTGTTCCAAGTCCTACAATCTCTCCATCGTCCAGCACTACGATCTTGTCCGCCTGCATGATGGACGCCGCACGCTGCGATACGATAAATACCGTCATCTGCCCGTCCATATGTGCGATGGCTTTCCGAAGCGCCGCGTCCGTCGCGAAATCAAGCGCGGATGCGCTGTCGTCCATAATGAGAATCTGCGGCTTCTTCACGAGCGCACGCGCAATCGTAAGGCGCTGTCTCTGTCCGCCAGAAAGGTTTCTGCCGCCCTGCTCGATCTCATAGGAAAGTCCGCCTTCCTTGGCATCCACAAACTCCCTTGCCTGTGCAGTCTCAAGCGCCTCATACATCTCCTCGTCCGTGGCGTCCGAATTGCCCCAGCTTAAGTTCTCACGGATGGTTCCCTTAAAGAGAACCGCCTTCTGCAGAACAACACCGACCTTCGCCCTGAGTTCCTCCAATGTATAATCCCGCACATTCTTCCCGTCGACGAGAACCTCTCCTCTGGTCGCATCGTAAAACCGCGGAATCAGATTCACGACCGAAGATTTTCCAGAACCGGTTCCTCCGATAATACCGATGGTCTCTCCGCGTCTGACCGTAAAATCAATGTCGGAGAGCGCTTCTTCCGATGCGCCCGCATAAGTAAGACCAACCTTGGAAAATACGACGGCATTCTCCGCCGGGATTGTCTCTTTTCCTTCCCTGCCTGCTCCATCCGAAGTGAGACTTCCCGTCTCCGCTACTGGATGCTCCGTGATCGACGATTCCATGTCAAGCACAGTCTCGATACGGTTCATGCAGGCAATGGATTTGTTGATGTTGATAATCAGGTTGGCCAGCTTGATTAACTCCACTAAGATCTGGGACATGTAGCTCACCAGCGCCACAACCTGTCCCTGCGTAATGTTGCCATTGTCCACGCGGATCGCTCCTACCCATACCAGAACGACGATCGCTCCGTTGATGATAATATAGGTAAGCGGATTCATGAGCGCCGAGATCTTGCCGACATAGAGCTGGATCTTTGTCAGCGCCTCATTGTCTTCGTGGAACTGTGCAATCTCATCCTGCTCCTTGTTGAATGCACGGATGACTCTGCTTCCGGTCAGGTTCTCTCTTGTGATGCCCAGCACTTTATCGAGTGCCGCCTGTACTTTTTTGTACAGCGGAATACTGACCAGCATGATGCCAAACACAACCACCGACAGCAGCGGAATGGTCACAACGAACACGAGCGCCGCTTTCACATCAATCGTGAATGCCATGACCATCGCTCCAAACACGATAAACGGCGAACGCAAGAACAGGCGCAGAACGAGGTTCACCCCGTTCTGCACCTGATTAACATCACTTGTCATTCTTGTAATTAACGTCGACGTTCCGACGGTATCCATCTCGGTAAATGACAGCGTCTCAATATGTTCAAACAGAGCATGTCTTAATCCTGTCGCACAGCCAACCGCCGCTTTCGCCGCAAAATACTGCGCCGTGATGGCACAGGTCAATCCGATCAGCGCCAGGAGAAACAGTACCAGACTCATCTTCATAATATATGGACGATCGGCATTTGCCACCCCGGTATCGATGATTGCCGCCATGACAAGCGGGACAATCAATTCAAATGAAGCTTCCAGGAGCTTAAAAAGCGGTCCTAAAATACTTTCTTTTTTATAGTTTCCCAAATACTGCAATAACTTTTTCATGATACTCCTTCGTGTCCTATGCTTTTAAATCTTTCATTTTCTGAAGTCCGATAATCAGCGCACCGCCGATCACGAAAAACAGGATGTTAAAATCATGAAGCGTCATTGCCGGCTGCGGTACCTCCAACGTGGTCGGTCCCATGACAACCGCGTAGATTGATCCTAACATCAGACCGATGATCAGATAGATCGTCTGTGCCCGGAAATGATCTAACGCCTTGCGGATCAGCTTTACCACACCAAAAATACCGACGAGAACGCCGCATCCGAAAATAAACACCGTCGGAAATGCAGCAAAATTCAGATGAAGAATATCTTTGATGGCAGTCACCACCGGCAGATACAGTCCCATGATTAAAAGAAGCGTCGAGCCCGAAATTCCCGGCAGCACCATCGCACAGATGGCAATCATTCCGGCAAGGAATACAAACAGGGCAAGCCCCGGCGTCAGATGCTCCAGGCTGACACCCTCTCCGCCGCTGCTCGGATTAAAGTAAGTAATCGCGGTCACGATTGCAACGCCAATCAGCACAAACGGAATGGCAGATTTTTTTGCCGCAAGGCAGTTCTTTTCTTCCCTAAAGATAATCGGAATGGCAAAAATAATAAATCCGATAAACAGGGAACTGATTGCATAGATATGAGCGTCAAACACGCTCGCAAGAATCAGGATGGCGAGAATCATTCCACAGACCCAGCCGGTTCCAAGCTTAATCAGGAAGAACAGAGCTGCTTTCTTTTTCTCCCTGCTTCCGGTTATCAGATCGTCGATAGAATCAATAAACTGGTCATAAAAACCCAACAGGAAAGCGACGGTTCCGCCGGATACGCCAGGTACACTGTCTGCCAGTGCCATGCAAAATCCTCTGATAAACTGCACTAAATACATCCTTTATACCTCATTTTTCTGTTATTTTTCTATTTTATTCACTACAGGTCAAAATCTGTCCAATTAGTGGATATACTGCTCCAGCTTGTGCGACTCGTCTAACACACTGTGAAGCAGATCCTTGGTATTTTCCGCATTGCCGAGATTCTTAACACTGAGATCCGCCGCCTGCACAGAAGAAGCTGTAACTTCCTCCGTCGTTGCGGAGAGCTGCATGATGTTCTCCACGATCTGATTGTTCGCCTTGGAGAGGTTGTTTAACATAGTGTCGATCTCACCGATGTCCGTCACAAGCTCATTGACATTCTGGTTCATGGCGCCAAAGCTCTCGGATGCCTGCGCAATCATCTCATCCTGCGCACCCGCCGCCGTCACAGAACGCTCCACCGCATCCGCCGCCGTCTGGGCATTTTCAGACAGCTGCTCTAAAATGTTGGCAATATTCTCCGTCTCCTGCCTGGTCTTCTCCGCCAGCTGACGGATCTCGTCTGCAACCACCGCAAAACCTCGTCCCGCCTCGCCTGCTCTCGCACTCTCGATCGATGCGTTGAGCGCCAGAAGGTTGGTCTGACTGGAAATAGAAAAAATGGTATCTGCAATACTTTTGACAGCGCTTGTACGATCCTGGAGTTCTCTCATAGAGGAAGCCACCTCGGAGTTTGTCTGTGCAATAACTGCGGACTGCTTCTTCAGATCATCCATGATTCTGGAACTCTTCTCATTCAGCTCTCCGGACTGCTTCGCCACCTGTACCATCTTCTCCGAACGCTCTAACGTCGTTCCGATGGAGTCCTGAATATTCTGCGTCATCTCGGTCTGCGTCTGGATATTCTCGGCGGTACTCTGTGTACTGTCCGAAATATCCTTCATGGCACCGTTGACTACCTCGGTGGAACTATTCAGTTCATTGACAATATTCATCGCATTCTCTGTTCCCTTGCGCACCTGATCTGCAACCGCAATGATATCGTCCACCATCTGGCGCTGTGCTGCTTCCTTTTCTGTCAGGCTGCCAATCGTATCGCGGTTGAACTGGTACGCCACGGATACTGTCAGATAAACCACTACCATCATAAGTATAATTGCCAGCGTCGCACACCACTGATCCAGTGCATTCTCGCCCTGGTATGTGTGAAGCGCCAGCGTCTTTGACGCCGTCACAAGAAGATTCACCGCCGATACAGCAATCCCGGAAAAGGCGGCAAACTTTTTATCGTAAAACAGAATACATGCAACCAACGGAATTGCAGCCATAAAACGCACATAATAATTGTCAAACGCCCATCCCATCACAAACGTAATGACAAGCAGCCCGACCGTCGCAATATAGCGGATCTTCGGATCATCTTTTCTCCGCTGGTACAACACGAGTGTTCCCGCTGTTGCCAGAATAATCAATACCGCGATCATAACGGTATATCCAACTGTGCGGATTCCTCTGAGGCAGGCAATTCCTACCACACAAAGCACACAGAGATAAAACACGATATATCCGATAGCCAGGAAATGATTGGCACGTTTATTCTGTTCCACAGTATCTGCATACAAATGCTTCTGTTCCTTTTTCTCCATAACTTTCACCTTTCTTCTTTCGATAACTCCATATACCATTTCAATATATCATACTTTATCCGGCATGAATAATATTTTTTCAATTTTTATTTCTTTTTTGATGTTTTATCTGTCCCTTTTCCACAGTCTGTGGCAATTTCGCCTCGCAGCATCCACAGACAGAGCAGATTCGGCAGAGCCATCAGGGAATTCAGCAGATCCGATATCCCCCACACAAGCTCCATGGAAAGCACCGCTCCCAGATAAGCGAAAAACATGTACGCCACCTGGTAGACACGCACCCCCGCCTCGCCCCACAGGTAGCGCACCGCGCAGGTTCCGTACACGTTCCAGCCGATGATCGTGGCAAACGCGAACAGCGTCAGAGAGATCGAGAGCATCCACTCACCGCCGACGGGCAATTCCCGGAATGCCACAAAACACATATTTTCCGGTGCCACTCCCCGGTATTCCTGCGGATGGCTTACCATGCTGCCGACCGCCGCAATTCCCGTGATCGCACATAATACCACCGTGTCCCAGAACGGTCCTGTCATGGAGATTAACGCCTGCCGCACAGCCGCCTCCTTCGGGCTGTCAGAGGAGGATGCTGCCGTCGCCGCGACCATCGGAATCGAGCCAAGCCCTGCTTCATTGGTAAACAATCCCCGGGAGACTCCTGTCTGGATGCCAAGAAGCAGCGCTCCGCCGGTGCAGCCGCCCGCCACCGCCTTCGGGCAGACGGCGGATGAGAGAATCAGCGCTAACGTCTCCGGCAGCACCGCCCTGTTTCTTCCTATAATATAGAGACAGCCGCCCACATAAAAAGCGCTCATCAGCGGGACGAGCCACATACACACCTTTGCAATCTGGCTGTTTCCCCCGATGATAATAATCCCTGCAAGCCCCCCGACCGCCATTCCGACCAGATGCGGCGACACGGTAATCTGATGCTGGAGCGCCGTGCGTATGGAGTATGACTGTACGCTGCTTCCGATACCAAACGATGCCAGCAGCGTACATACAGCAAACGCCGCTGCCAGTTTTCTTTTTTTCAGACGCCGATCCAAAATATACATCGGTCCGCCGGCAAACGTACTGTCTGTCCTGCGCACCCGGTATCTTATAGAGAGATAACATTCCGCATAGCAGGTCGCAATCCCAAATACCCCGGTCAGCCAGCACCAGAATACCGCTCCCGGTCCGCCGATGGCAATGGCTGTGGAAATTCCCACAATGTTACCCGTACCGATCGTCGCTGCAAGTGCCGTCGCCAGCGCCGAATACGGTGTTACCTGATCCTTTTCCTGATTCTTCGTTCCGGTCAGTGACAACCGGATTCCCAACGGGATTTTTTTCTGGATGAAGCCCAGGTGAAATGTGAAATATAGATGTGTTCCGAATAAGAGCGCAAGCATGGGAAATCCCCACAGATATTCCCGCGCCACCGCCACCGCATGCTGCAATAATGCCATAAAAATTCCCCATATACCCTGCATCACAAATATCTGTAAAGTATATGGGGAATCTGTTTTTCCCATGCATTCGATTGTTCTATGCTTCTACCAGATGTGCGATTGCATGTACCAGCTCCTTGATGTCATAGTTGGAAGTATTGATACACAGATCATAGTTGAGACGGTCTCCCCAGGTCTGTCCGGTAAAGAACTGATAGTAACGCGCCCTGCGCTTATCCACGTCTAAAATATGGCGCTTTAATTCCTTGTCCGTAAAGTGCTCGCTCTCCGGCGCGCGCTTCTTGCAGCGTTCCATCTTGTGCTCCATCTCCGCATAGACAAACAGGCGGAACGGATGCTTCTCGCGCAAAATATAATCGGCGCTTCTTCCGACGATGACACAATCGGACTTCTCCGCAAATTCCTGAATCAGGCGGCTCTGCTCACGGTAGATCGCATTATTCTGCTCCATGATTGGATCAACTCCCATGTAAAAGCTTCTCCCGATCGTAATCGGATACAACGTCGACGGACCGTTCTCCATCACATGCTGCACATAGCCCTCCGCCAGCTTCGTACGGTCTGCAATCTGACTGATGATCTCATTATCGTAATAAGCAATTCCCAGCTCATCGGACAATCTCTTTCCGATCTCACGTCCGCCGCTGCCAAATTCTCGTCCAATCGTTATAATCCTAGACATTGGTATCTCCTTTCCCCTGTGTGGGGTTTGTTTTTCTATCTAAAACTATAGCATTTCTTCCTGCGGTTCGCAACTGCAAAAGCTGCCGCCGCAGATAATAGCCGATCCCTGCCGCATCATCTGCGTCTGTTTGCCTCCCTGACGCCTTTTCTTCCCGGCACTTACTTATTCAAGAAACGGTCCCAGGATGCCGTATTGTGTGTGCCGGACACCGCAAGCACATACTCCTCCTCATCGGGCGCATCGATCTCAAATATATAGTTCTCCCCGTCCCGCTTTAACGCATAGAGTGTGCCGTCCGCAAAGGAGCGGATCGTCTCGTTCCACGCCGCCTCATTGACCATCTCATCCTCGCAGGTTCGCATCAGTATGCCGTTGGCATCGTAGACCTTGTATCCCTCCCGCACCAGGGACCGGATCACCGGCTCCTCGATCTTTAACACCAGATCGTTCGCGCGCATCTCGCGGATATCCCTGTTGCAGGAATTCTCCGGCAGTATCGTCACGTTTGATAGTGTCATATGGAAAAATCCGCCCGTCACCTGCACGTCGGCAATGTAAGCCTCCGTGAAAGAAAAATGTTCCAGTTCATCCGTTGTCGTATATTTCATAGTGTTCCTCCGTATCTCTTCCCTGTTATTTCTCCTCCCCTATTATACAGAGCCGTCCCCGTTTTTTCCACCAAAAAGAGTAACATTGTCTATGTCTCCGGCATGGAAATCTTATCGAGAATCCCCGTCAGATGCGCGATCGTCACGCCGTAGTTCGTCATCGGAACGCCCTGCTCTCTGGCGCGCTCAATCCGCGACATCACATATTTGCGGTTAAACATGCACGCACCGCACTGGATGATGAGATCGTAGCCGGAGAGATCTTTTGGGAAGTCCGTCCCGCTCACAATATCCACAGCAACCGACTCACCGAAGCGTTTTCTCAACATCCGCGGAATCTTTTCTCTTCCGATATCCTCCTTCAGCGGTGCATGGGTACAGCACTCCGCGATCAATACCCTGGAATGGGCGTTCAGCGCGTCGATATGCCTCGCACCCTCCACATAGTACGGCAGATCTCCCTTATACGCTGCAAACAGCACGGAAAAGGACGTAAGCATGCTCTCCGCCGGTTTGTTTTCGTAGACATAGCCAAATACCTGGGAGTCGGTAATGATAAGCTTCGGTGCTTTTTTTAATACCGCAAGCGCCGGGATCAGCTGGTCGGTCGTCACACTCATGACCAGGCATTTCTTATCGAGAAGTTCGCGCAGGGTCTGTACCTGCGGCAGAATCAGCCTTCCCCTGGGTGCCTGGATATCCTGCGGCATCACGAGAAGCACCAGATCCTCCCGGCCGACCAGTGTCCCGGTGATGAGGCGGCTGCCGTAATTCTCCGGCAGTTTGCGGATCAATGCTTCTTTTAATGCCTCCATGCCCTCTCCCGTCTTGGCGCTGACCGGATATGCCTCCTCACCGGTCTTCCCCCGGATGGCGGCTGCCAGTTTATCCACCTGTGCGTCCGACCGGATGTCCGTTTTCCCCACGACGAAAAGTACCGGCGTCCCGTGCTCTTTCAAAAAGCGGTACCAGTGCATTTCTTCCTCATCAAGCGCCGCGTCACCATTCCCCGCCACAAGGAGCAGCGCAATATCCGTCTTTTCCGCTGCGAGACGTGTCTTTTCCATGCGGCTTTTGCCCAGTTCGCTCTCGTCGCCAAATCCTGCCGTATCTATGATAATGCACGGGCCGAGCGGATGTACCTCCATCGCCTTGTAGACCGGGTCGGTCGTCGTTCCCGCCACATTGGCGACAATGGATACCTCCTGTCCGGTAAAAGCGTTGATGAGTGCGGATTTCCCGCTGTTTGTTTTTCCAAATATTCCTATGTGCAGACGGCTGCTGCCCGGCGTCTCATTCAATGTCACTGCCATAACTTTCTTTTTCCTTCCTGCATACGAATTTCCCCTTGTCCGTATTACATCCATATCCGGCTTCCAGCGGCTGCCCGATCCCAGCATCGCTTCCGGCTATCAGAAGCGGAAGTCTCTCTTTCCCTCTGCAATATCATGAATGTGCTCGTAGGCGGTCTGCTTTACCTTCGGATTCGGAATCTTCTCAAGCTCACGGTCAATCAGTTCCATACCGATCTTTTTCGTCTCCTCGCCCGCATAATCCTCGAGGTATTCTTTTAAGGTCATGAGCGCGTTCGGATGACAGCAGTTTAAGATCTGCATATTTTTGCAGAGCGCCATAAAACGGTCACCGGTTCTACCCTCGCGGTAACATGCGGTGCAGAAGCTCGGAATATAGCCCATTTTCATCAGCCAGTTCACGACCTCATCTAAGGTACGCTGATCGCTGACGTCAAACTGCTCGGAATTCTCCTCCTCCGGCTCCGGCTCGGCATAACCGCCGACACTCGTTCTCGATGCACCGCTGATCTGCGATACGCCGAGCGGGAGCACTTTCTCACGCACTGCCTGACTCTCGCGTGTGGAGATGATCATTCCCGTATACGGCACCGAGATGCGGATGAGCGCACAGATCTTTGCAAAAATATCATCGCTGATACCGTTGTCAAAAGCAGTCGGATCAATGTCATCGGCATGTTTGACACGCGGCACGCTGATCGTGTGCGGTCCGACGCCGTGCACGGCTTCCAGATGCTCCGCATGCATCAGAAGTCCGGCAAATTCATAGCGGTACATCTCCAGTCCGAACAACACGCCCAGTCCGACATCATCGATGCCGCCCTCCATCGCACGGTCCATTGCCTCCGTGTGGTACGCGTAATCATGCTTCGGTCCGGTCGGATGCAGGTTCTCATAACTCTCCTTGTGGTAGGTCTCCTGAAACAGGATGTAGGTTCCGATTCCGGCTTCTTTTAACTTGCGGTAGTTCTCGACCGTCGTCGCCGCAATATTGACGTTGACACGGCGGATGGCTCCGTTTTTGTGCTTGATACTGTAGATCGTCTGAATACACTCCAGAATATATTCGATCGGATTGTTCACCGGATCTTCGCCGGCCTCGATTGCCAGACGCTTGTGCCCCATGTCCTGAAGTGCCGTGACTTCCTTCACGATCTCCTCCTGTGTCAGCTTCTTTCTGGCTATGTGCTTGTTTTTCAGGTGATACGGGCAGTATACACAGCCGTTCACACAGTAGTTGGAAAGATACAGCGGTGCAAACAGCACAATACGGTTGCCGTAAAAGTCTTTCTTGATCTGCTGCGCCAGCGCATAGACTTCCTCGATTTTTTCCGGAATCTGACAGGCGAGCAGCACCGATGCCTCTCTGTGATTTAAGCCCTTGCGCTCTCCCGCTTTTGCGATGATCGCGTCGATCAGCTCCACATTGTCCTTGTTCGCATCCGCGTAGGCAAGCGTCTCCCGGATCTCCTCATCGTTGATAAATTCCTCTGCTTTTAATGATTTTGCGTCATACTTGTACATAATTTTTCCTTTCTTTCCGGTCAGTTCATGCTTCCCGGTCAGTGTTTTTATTTTTATTGTAAACCGCAGGACGGTAATCCCCGCGGTCGGTAACCACTTCATAGCCGATGCTCTCCATCCGCCTCTGCATGCAGAAACGACATTCTGCCGCCTCATCCCCCGTGCAGATCTTATTGTCGTAAAGCTTATATTTTTCCCGCACGGAAACCGGCGAGAGATTCGGCATCACCACATTGGCGCCGGACAGAATTCCCATTTCCCTTCCCTGCGGGTGGATCGTGCCGAGCGCCGTCGTCGCCGGAAGCAGCACATGCGGATTCATCAGCCGCAGGATGGAAAGCAGCCGCAGGGTCATCTCCAACGTCCCCGCAGTCTCCCCGCCAAACGGCGTGTCCTTCTGCGGGATGAACGGCCCGATTCCCACCATGGCGGGTCCGAGCTCCTTAATAAACATCAGATCTTCATACAGCGTCTCCGTGGTCTGATACGGTGAGCCCACCATAAAGCCGCAGCCGGTCTGATATCCGATCTCCTTTAGATCCCGCAGACAGCGCATCCGGTTTTTAAGGGACATTTCCTCCGGGTGCAGCTTTCCGTAGTGCACCGTATCCGCCGTCTCATGCCTGAGCAGATACCGGTCTGCGCCCGCGTCAAAATATGCCTGATAACTCGCTCTTTCTTTTTCCCCGATCGAGAGTGTCACTGCACAGTCCGGGTATGCCCGCTTGATCGCAGACACCAGACCGCAGATCTTCTCATCTGTAAAATAGGGGTCTTCTCCGCCCTGCAGGACAAAGGTGCGGAATCCAAGCTCATACCCCGCCGCGCAGCAGGTGAGGATCTGCTCCTCTGTGAGGCGGTAGCGCTCGGCACATGCATTGCCCCTGCGGATGCCGCAGTAATAGCAGTCATTTTTACAGTAGTTGGTGAACTCGATCAGCCCGCGGATATAGATCTGTTTTCCGTATACCGACTGTGCCGCCATTCTCGCCTCAGCCTTAAGCTTCTCGACTGTCTCTGTATCTTCTGTTGTAAGTAGACAGTCCAGTTCACCCACCGACAGCATCTTCTCCGTCTTCAGGTGCTCTATGATTTTTTCCTCGTGTGTCATATAAATCTCCATTCCGCAGACGCTTATACATTGGAATAGACGGTCTTTGCCGTGATTCCCGCCAGCCGTCCGATCTTTCCCGACAGTGCATTGATGACATCCTGCGGTGCATCGATGGCAACGCTGATAATGTGAACATTTTTTTCCCGGTAAGGGATTCCCATTCTGCCGATGATATGGCTCCCGTATTCGTGCAGCAGATGATTGAGCTGCTCCACGGACTCGGTGCTTTCCACAATGATACCGATAAGTGCAATTCTTGTCTCCATATTTTCTCCTAATAAAAAAGAATCCTGCCTGCAGGATTCTCCGCCTGCGGCGGGTCGCTCTTGCGACATCTTTCGTCTCCGCCGCAGTGCGATCCCCGAAGAGTTTTTATATAATAGGAACGAAGTTTCCTATTACATAAAAAAACCGTATCTGAAATCTCCCCTCAGATACGGCACTCGCTGGAAATACACGGCAGAACCTGCCCTACAGGGCATGGAATATCCCGCCGGTATCCTATCTACAGCATCTGCTCCGCACACACAGACCAGATGCAGACTCTTTCATGACCGCCATATCTTCCGCCGCAGGCACTGCTTTTGGCGTCAGAGACTTTTGTTAAGGCAAGACAGCAAGAACGTATCTCACTGCAATGCTGTTTCAGCGTATCATGAAGTCTGTTCCCTTTCAAGATCTTTCGTTGTATTTTTTGTGAAACAATTCACAATCTTTTCTTTTTCCGGTGGATCAAAAATCGGTTACACGGATACGTCCAGAGCATCGGGATCAGCATTCCGATCACCTTGATTGCCATGTCGCACAGATTCCCCGTCAGATCGTTTTCCCTCGCCCAGGTCGTCATCGCCGATCCAATCCAGCCATTTGCAAAGATTGTGAACAGTACCATGACCGCATAGAGCATCATGCTGACTGCCGGATTGGCGTCCGCATTAAAAGTAATCTTGCGGTTCAATATAAACGCAATCGTATAACCCACGGTCGTTGAAATCATATAGGTATACAGATATCCCTTTGACGTAATGCCGATCAGGTTGAGAAAATGCGCGGTTACCGGTTCCACCGTAAGCGCAGCAAATACTGTGTTTAAAAGCAGCATATGCACCGCCAGCTCAACCATGTTGGAACCGCCTCCCGCAAGCAGGAACTTCATAAACTTCCACAGTTCCGCATGTCTGTCGGTCCACGCCGTAAATCCGCTTTTCTCCTGTCGTATCTCACCCATTGTTTTCTCCTTTTCTGCACGGTATTTTTCTTACCGGGCTGCCCTTGTTCTGCCGGGTGCTTTCCCCATCCCTCTACAACAACAAGACTGCCAGCACAATCACAAGTGCCAGAAACAGCACCGCTTTTAAAATCATCGGAATCGCCGCCTCAAACGTGGCAGGTGCTTTGCTGGTCAGATAGTCAAATACCGGGCGTGACACTTTTTTCCCCACCAGTTCCTCATACGTTCTGGTATAAGTATGGTATTCACACGGCTTTTTTTCGCTCAATACAATACAGCGCACGCCGCGCTTCGTACGGTTGCCGTAGACATTAAATCCCGCGGACGGTGTAAATCCAAGCACAATGTTCCGGTAACGCCCCACGAAGTTGTTTTTATGATCGTGTCCGACAAATGCCGCAAGCACTTCCCCGCACTCCGAAAGCGCCTCAAATTCCCCGGTATTGACGTCCGGTACCGACGGCGGTTCCAGAAAAATATCCCCGGCGCCGCAGGTTTCTCCCAGCTTATAATATTCGTTCTTATGTGTCCGATAAGCGCGCACCGCACCTTTTTCCCCACGGTCAACAAGCTTTAACACCTCATAATATTCGCGCATCGGGATATGCTGAAATACGATGGACGGCACATACATTCCATTTTTCTCCCGAAGGTCTTCCCGCTGTTTGCGGTACCACGCAATGATCTTCGGATCGAATGCCTCATAGCCGCCCTCCCTGGCATCCGTTCCGCTGTCAAACAGATATAGTTCAAACACATCCCGCCCGCTTCCGTCGGATGCCTCGATGGGAATGGCACAGGTTCCTCCCCCGTCAATCCCTTCTGCCTGCTCCCCGATGCAATTCGGAAGCCTTTTGTAAATATGATAGAACTGATCCTGATTGGAAATCCCGACCTGGCAGTCATGATTACCAAATGTCACTGCAAACGGAATGCCACGCTTTGTCACCGGCTCTAATAATTTTCCAATCGTCTGTGCTACCTCCCGCTCCAGCTCCTCTCCTTTTCCCTTGTAAGTCACACCATAGCCCTTGATCTGATCACCAGTGTAGACGACAAGATCCGGCTGCTCCTCCAGAACCGCCCGCTCCATCAGCGCGATCGTGTCTTTCGATATTGCGGGAATTTCCTGCATATCTGTAATCTGCATGATTTTAAAAGTACCGTCTTTTTGAAATCTCAATTTCATCCTTATTCTCCGTGGTGTAAAAAAGGGAGACTGCGCCCCTGCATGTCTCCCTTGACCTTTTCTTAGTTATCTTCCCAAAAATGCTGTTCCAGATCTGCCGATAATGATGAAATCTCATCGATTTCAGCCGAAATGCTGCGGATGGAATCATTCTGCGACGTGATTGTGTCCGTGATATTCTGGATGGTTGCAGAATTTTCCTCTGAGGTTGCCACCAGCGTCTCGATCTCCTGCTGGATATTTCCAAAGTGTTCCTTCACATGTTCAATGATCTTATATTCTTCATCGACAATCTGGCTCGCCTCATCCGTCGCATCATTGATGTTACTAAAATAATCCATCAATCCGCCGACCAGCTCCACACTCGCGGAAGCAGCATCGGTGCCCGCCGTGATTTCTTTTGAGATCTGCCCGGTCGTATCCGTCAGCCAGGTCAAAATCTCCTGAATGTTGTTCGCCGCCTTGGCACTCTCTTCTGACAGCGCGCGGATCTCATCTGCAACCACCGCAAATCCTCTTCCGTGTTCTCCCGCACGCGCCGCCTCAATAGATGCATTTAACGACAACAGATTCGTCTGGGATGCAATGGAATTGATCTCTCCGAGAATCGATGTGATCCGGTTCATCTCGGTAAGCAGCGAATCGGTCGATTGGCGCGCGGAATCGACGGTCTCCTCCATGGAAAGAATGGAACTCTTTGCCGTCTGTATCGCTCCGTTTCCTTTTTCTACCGCACTCTGCACCTTCTGAAATCCCTGATCCAGAGAAACTGCCAGTTCATGGTTCCGGTTAATCTCTGTTGTTGCCGCATTAATTTTATCCATCACGCTGACAGTTGCATTAGCAGTATCCTCAACCACCTGCCCCATCTGCGATGCCGCCGATTTCACGCTGGAGCTGCCGTCCGCAAGCGCATGCACTGAACTCATACTCTTGTGGATCGTGGTGTTCAGATTCGCTGAAATCGTATTGGCGACTTTCGCATTGTTCTGAACGATGGAAAGCGTCTCTTCCGTTTTCTTCACAACACCCGCACCGCGCTTCGTCGCAAAATAAAGCAGGATCGCTGTCACGATAAACAAAAATATACGCGTCACGACCCCGGCCATCGTGTAGTCAATTCCCGCGATGGTCTCGGGGCTGAAAGCCATGAATACGACCGAAATAACGGCAAACGGCACTGCGAAATAGATGATAACCGACTCCATAAAATAGGAAGTTGTCATCGCTAAAAGTACAAAATTCGCCAGATACGGAATCGAATTGCCACCATATACCCACGAATACAACAGCGTACCGATCGCCGGCGGAAATACAAGAATCAGCACTTTTTTCGCATCGTCAATCGGAAGGTAACATCCAATCGTAGAAATAATTCCCGCAACTACCAGAATTGCAATTCCACGGATTGCAAGCACGGTAAATCCGTATCCCATCAAAGAAACAAGGCTAAGTGCAATAATCGAGCACCAGACAATAACCAAATTCTGCCTGTGCAATTTTTCCATATCATGTTCCCTTCTAAAGAAAACCTATCATCATGTACGCGTCTATTATATCATCTTTTTGCGCTGCTTTCTGCACATCCGAAGTTCCACCGGAACTTCTAATATGAATCCGGTAGGATTCATTATGTCATCTTTTTGCGCTGCTTTCTGCGCACAATATGAACTCGTCAGAGTTCATTATACCGCAAGATCAGATCAAGAACAATATTGCAACTTCAGGCTTTTTCGGTAACTTCAGGCTTTTTCGGTAAATCCTGAGGTTGACACGATGTTTTCGGTAAATTCTGGGACGGACAACAGTTTCTGCAACCCCTAGGCGGCGTGATCTTTTCTTCTTTTTCGGGTCTAACGTGGCGTTTTCCTTCTTCCAGACCCGGCTACGACTTATTTTTCGGCGTTATGTAAACTTCTTTCTCTCCCGCAAGGGTCTAGCGCGTGAAAATCAGTCTCTCGGACCCGGCTTGTCTTTCTTCCCGGGTCTGGCGCGGCATTTTCTTTCTCCCAGACCCGACCATGACTTGTTTTTGGCGTTATGTAAACTTCTTTTCCTCCCGCAAGTGTCTAGCGCACGAAAAATGGGCTCCCAGACCCGGCTTTTCTTCCTTCCCAAGTCCAGCGCACGAAAATCAGGCTCCCAGCCCCAACTTTTCTTCCTCCCCGCATCCAGCGCACGAAAATCAGTCACACAGCCCGTCCAAAGCTCGTTTTTCGTCATTATGTAAACCTTTTTTCACGCGCCACGCATTACAACGTTCCAAACGAATACCCCTGCGTCTGCGCCGCATCGATCAGATCTCCCAGCACCGCCGCATTTGTTGCCGACTCCGCATGCAGCAGATAGATGGCTCCCGGGTGCATCTTATTTTTCATCTTCTGCAGGCTTTCCGCCTGATCCGGCTGGTTGTCCACATCGTAATCCAGGTAGGCAAAACTCCAGAACACGCTCTCGTATCCGCAGTTATTTACAACGGCGAGCGACTGCTCACTGAACTTTCCCGCAGGATAGCGGAACAGATTCATCTCATATCCAAAGGTATCTTTGATATACTGGTGGTTTCCCATGACCTCTTCCTGCTGCTGTTCCACTGTCAGCGAAGGGATTCCCGCCGACGGGTGCGTCACACTGTGATTGCCGACTACATGCCCCTCGTCAATCATGCGCTGCACCAGTGCCGGTTCCGCCTTTGCATAAGGCTCCGTGACAAAAAAGACGGCATGCACGCCCTTTTCCTTAAGCGTATCCAGAATGGATTCCGTGTACCCGTATTCATATCCCTCATCAAAAGTCAGATAGAGGGTCTTTGTATTCTCTCCAATGAAAAGCGCATGGTAATCCCCATACTTCTGCTGCGCACTGACTGCATCGTTCGGGCGGTTGTCCGCATCGGTGTGGCTTCCCAGCCCCCAGCTCTGCACGGTGGTATCCAGCCCGTCAAGCGCAATCGTCTGCACCGCCGCATTTCCACCTGCAGCACTCTGACCGTCTCCGGTGCTGCTTCCTGTTTGGTCCGCCCTCTGTCCGTCTCCGGTGTCATTTCCCGTTCCATCCGTGCCCTGATCGTCTCCGGCGCCGTCTCCCGTTCCATCCGTACCTTGACCGTCTCCGGTGCCGCTTCCCGCTTCGCCTGCGCCCTGACCGTTTCCATCCGTAACCTTGTTGGCACGGTATGTCTCCGCCGTTGCAAGCACTGCGTCACCGATGGCGGCAGCGTACGCATCCAGCTTTTCATCGAAAAGCTGGTTATCGGATGCATCGTTGATAAATCCCATCTCGACGATGCAGGACGGCATGTCCGAATGTACATTGATATAATAATTGGAGGATTCTCCAGTCTGGGTTCCCTTTTTCACGCCGCGGTTTCTCTGGATTCCCGCCGTATCCAGCACTTCCATAATGTGGTTTGCGAGGGCATCCGTCTCCTCCGAACCACTCGCCGAGATCCAGGTCTCTACGCCGTTACCCTCGCCGTCATTGCGGTGCAGCGACAGCATATAATCCGCACCGCTCTGATTGGCAATCCCGCACCGCTCTGACAGGCGCAAAAACGTGTCATCCGACCTCGTCATAACCACTTTTACATTTTTATCAGCCAAATAAGCTGACACAGCCTGTGCCAGCTTTAAATTATCATCCTTCTCATAACGCCCCTTATAATCGGAGCCGTTGTCTTTTCCGCCATGTCCGGCATCCACGCACACGATCAGGGGATTCTCCTCTGTTTTCGTCTCCTCCGACCAGATTACCTCTCCCTCAATCTCCTGCGTTGCAGACTGCGTTCCCTGCATCAGGGACAGCCCCCGTCCCAACAGTTCAAACCCTGCGATCACGAGCAGCATTTTCACAATACTGTACTGTATACATACCAGATTCCGAATTCGTCTTTTCTGTCTCTTTGTTACATTCACATCACTTCACTCCTTGGATTCCTACGATTCTATTTTAGTCCTCTTTCCGTGAAAACGCGAATGAATCTTTATGAAGAATTTCTTAATATGAATCCGTCCGGATTCATCGTTCTAAAGTAAAAACTGTGCCAGAGCGTAATTGCTCACATCCTGCCCGCGTTCCGTCAAATAAATCCTCCCCGCGCGTTTTTCGAGCAGTCCTTCCTCCGTAAGATGCAGCAGCACCTCCTGATACACTGCCTCAATCTGTGTTCCAAACGTCTGTGCAAAACGTTCCCTGGAAATTCCCTCCATCATGCGGAGTCCTAAAAACATAAACTCTTCCATCTGCCCTTTTCGTGTAATGCGCTCTGCCGAAGCATGCAGATTCGTGGCCGGAAGCTGTTCCACCCTGCCGGATGCGCCGCTCCCCTGGCTATCCGTTATCTCATTCTCCCAGATACCCTCACGAATATGTCTGGTTTCTTCCAGATACACATACAATTCCCGCGTGTTGCTGTAGCGGATATTCTCCATCAGAGACGACGCGCCAAGCCCCAGTCCCAGATAATTCTCCCGCTCCCAGTAGCCGATATTGTGCCGGCACGCATAACCCGGTTTTGCAAAATTAGAAACCTCATAGTGCACATATCCCGCTTCCGCAAGCACCTGCTCGGTCAGCTTGGTCATCCGGTACACTTCATCCTCCGTCGGCAGCGCCACCGTCTGCATTCCCGCCTGCTGCTTGACCGCGTCAAACTTATACAGATCGTAAAATGGCGTCCCCTTCTCAATGATCAGGGAATAGGCGGAAATATGCTCCGGTTTCAGCCACAGAAGCTGCTGCAGGGTGCGGGCAAAACTCTCTGCCGTCTGTCCCGGAAGAGAACTCATAATATCCACATTGACATTGTCGAATCCGTTTTTGCGCGCCAGCTCGTAAGTCTTCAGGAACTGGTCAAACGTGTGAATCCGCCCGAGAATCTTTAATTCCTCATCCACAGCCGACTGCAGGCCGATGCTGATCCGGTTGATTCCCGCATTCCGGTAGCCGGCAAACTTGTGATCGGTGACGGTTCCCGGATTGCACTCAATGGATATTTCCGCATCCGACGCCAGACGAAACGACCGGCGAACCGCCGACATAATCTGTGCCATCCACTCCTCTGTGAGCCACGATGGCGTGCCGCCGCCGATATATACCGTCGATACCAGGTAGTCGCTGCAATGCGGTCCGTAATACGCAATCTCCCGGAGCAGCGCCTCCACGTAGGCTGCCTGCGTTGCCTCGTCCGCCGCAAAGGAAAGGAAATCACAATACTGGCATTTTTTGACGCAAAACGGAATATGAATGTACAATTCCATTGTTTTCTGACTCACTCCACACGCCGCTCCTTTCCCAAAAATATTCCTGACACTGCCATCACTGACGCTGCATTTTCCGATCTGTTCCTTTAATCTTCATCCAGCTTCAAGACGCTCATGAATGCCTCCTGCGGAATCTCTACATTTCCGACCTGACGCATGCGCTTCTTGCCTTCCTTCTGCTTCTCTAAAAGCTTTTTCTTACGCGAAATATCGCCGCCGTAGCACTTTGCAAGCACATCCTTGCGCAGCGCCTTGACTGTCTCACGGGCAATCACCTTGCCGCCGACTGCCGCCTGGATCGGAATCTCAAACAGATGTCTCGGAATCTCTTCCTTTAACTTCTCGCACATCTTTCTGCCCCTGTCGTAAGCACTGTCCTTAAAGACGATGAACGAGAGCGCGTCCACCTGCTCCTTGTTAATCAGAATATCCAGCTTCACAAGCTCGGAACGCTCATAGCCCTTCAGCTCATAGTCGAACGAAGCGTATCCTCTCGAGCGGGACTTTAAGGCGTCAAAGAAATCGTAGATGATCTCATTGAGCGGCAGATCGTACTTGATGAGCGCACGGGTCTCCTCCAGATACTCCATACCGTTGTATACACCGCGCCGTTCCTGGCAAAGCGTCATAATCGCGCCGACATACTCGCTCGTCACCATGATCTCCGCCGAAACGACCGGTTCCTCCATATACTCGATCTCGGACGGATCCGGCAGATTAGACGGGTTCGTCAGATCGATCACCTCTCCGTTCGTCTTGTGCACCTTATAGATAACGCCCGGTGCCGTCGTCACGAGATCCAGATGAAACTCTCTCTCCAGACGCTCCTGCACGATCTCCAGATGAAGCAGTCCTAAGAAACCGCAGCGGAATCCGAAGCCCAGCGCCAGCGACGTCTCCGGTTCATACTGCAGCGACGCATCGTTGATCTGAAGCTTCTCCAACGCATCGCGCAGATCCGGATATTTGGCACTGTCCGCCGGATACATGCCGCAGTATACCATCGGATTGACTTTTTTATAACCCGGAAGCGGCTCCTCACACGGATGTGCGGCGTTCGTCACCGTATCACCCACGCGGGTATCCCGCACATTTTTGATGCTCGCACAGATGTAGCCGACCATGCCGGCAGACAGTTCGTCACACGGAATGAACTGCCCTGCTCCAAAGTAACCGACCTCGGTAACTTCGGACTGCGCCCCGGTCGCCATCATAAGGATCGGATCGCCGACCCGCACCGTGCCCTCCTTGATCCGGCAGAACACGATGACACCCTTGTAGGAATCATAGAGTGCGTCAAAGATCAGCGCCTGAAGCGGCGCTTTTGGATCGCCGGCCGGCGCCGGAATCTTCTGTACGATCTGCTCTAACACCTGATCGACATTGAGTCCTGTCTTTGCGGAAATGCGCGGCGCATCCTCCGCCTCGATTCCGATGACGTCCTCGATCTCCTTTACGACCTCGTCCGGCTGCGCGCTCGGCAGGTCGACCTTGTTGATGACCGGCATTACATCCAGATCATGGTCTAACGCAAGATACACATTCGCAAGGGTCTGTGCCTCCACGCCCTGCGCCGCATCCACGACCAGAATCGCACCGTCGCATGCCGCAAGGCTTCTCGATACCTCGTAGTTAAAATCGACATGTCCCGGGGTATCGATCAGATTAAAAATATATTCCTCGCCGTCGTTCGCCTTGTAGATAATGCGAACCGCCTGCGACTTGATCGTAATTCCGCGCTCTCTCTCCAGATCCATGTTATCTAACACCTGCGCCTGCATTTCCCTGCTGGTCAAGGTTCCTGTTTTTTCTATAATACGATCGGCAAGTGTAGATTTACCGTGATCGATATGTGCTATGATACAAAAATTTCTGATTTTACTCTGGTCAATCGACATTCATTTCCTCCTGCCCGGTGCGCATCACTTCTGCCCTCCGGCAGCCACACGCATCACTTATCTGCAATATTATAAGGGATAAAACCGGAAAACGTCAAGGGAATCGCGGTTCGCAAAAACCACGCAATTTATTTGCAAACCGCGCATATATGAGCAAAATTTCACAATTTTACACTGGATTTTTCCCCAGAATATGATATGATATCAACGTCGATATTTATCGGCATGGGTTTTGGTGAATAAACCGAGAAAACCCCCTTCTTAAGCGAAGACCCCCTGCTACGGTGGCTGCAAACACCATAACAGGGGTTCTTCTTATTTTATGTATCATATGATAACTCAGATATCTTTTCCAAAGTCAAGACCGCTCTTCTCGCGCTTCTCTTCCTGCAGTGCAACCAGATCCGCCAGTGTGATATGATCCACGACATCGCTGATCGCCTGGTTCAGCCGCTTCCACACCTCCACGGTAACGCAATCCACTTCGCGTTCGCAACTTCCTTCCTCCTCCACGCAGGCAACCGGCGCGAGCGATCCCTCCGTCAGACGCAAAATATCGCCAACCGTGTATTCCTCCGGTGCTTTCCGCAGCGAATAACCGCCCTGCGGTCCTCTGGTGCTCCGCACATAACCTGCCTTGTTCAATACGGATATGATCTGCTCAAGATATTTGTCTGAGATCTGCTGTCTTTCCGCAATATCTTTAATGCGCACAACGTTGTTCTCACCGTTCATCGCCAGATCCAGCATCAGGCGCAGCGCATATCTGCCTTTTGTAGAAATTTTCATATTCGTTCACACTAACACCTTTCCTGCTTCTGCCAGTCCAGAAGATCCTGCAATGTCACATGATCGACCACGTCCCGGATCGCCTTATCGACTTTTTCCCAGAGCATGATCGTCGCGCATTTCTGCTGTTTGGGGCAGGGATTCTCGGCGTTCGCAAGACACTCGACCGGCGCGAGCGATCCCTCCGTCAGACGCAGAATATCACCGATCACATATTCGTCCAACGGCTTCGTCAGACGGTAGCCGCCCTGAAATCCCCGGCTGCTGGAAACATAGCCCGCCTTGTTCAGAATGGAAATGATCTGCTCTGTATATTTGACGGAAATCTCCTGTCTCGTTGCCATCTCCTTGACCGACACCGGATGCTCCGTGCCGTTGACCGCCAGATCGTACAGTATGTGGATCGCATAGCGTCCCTTTGTCGTAATTTTCATGCTATCGGGCCCCTTTCATCCTGCTGGCTTCACCGAACAGCTCTTCAAAATCCTCTTTTAAGAAGCGGTGATAAAACGCATGTCCCTCGTCGAACTTGACGCAGTACAGATAAGAATCCGGATTGCCATCCTCAAAGTAGCACACGTCATCAAATTCATCGCTTTTGATCTCAATGATACGAGCACTCTTAGAATAGTGCCGGAACAGCTCCCACACCTGCTCTCTCGTCACATCATGTCTGCCGAAGCAGTCAATCAGATCCTTTAAGAACGGATGCGCCACGCCGTGCGCATGCACATACTCCGCACCCGCTGCAGGAATGAGAAAACAGATTCTCCCGCCGCTCGCCCCAGATACTGCCACTTCACCGAGGGTATCCGCCGCATATGCGCCAAATCCCTCCAGCGCCGCAAGAACCGCCGGCTTGGAGCGGTCAGACAGCTTTAACACATGTCCGATTGACGACGATGGTGAATAAAACCGGATCGTCTCACGCTCATAGCCGAGCTTTAGCTGTTCCTCTAAGATCATGTCGCATAAATATTCTTTTAATGCCGTATAGTCCGCTTCATCCTGCCGATTCATTCTTAGTAATCTTCCTCTTCCAGACCTTCGCTGATATCGTTCTTCGGCTTCTCAAGACCTTCGATCTTGATGTTATGCTTCTCTGCGTAATCCCAGAGTGCCGCATGAATTGCCTCCTCTGCGAGAAGAGAACAGTGTACCTTTACAGGAGGAAGTCCGTCAAGCGCCTCCATAACTGCCTTGTTCGTGATCTGCAGCGCCTCGTAAATGGTCTTGCCCTTTACAAGCTCCGTTGCCATACTGCTGGTTGCCACAGCAGCGCCGCAGCCGAATGTCTTGAACTTGCAGTCACGGATAACCTGGTTCTCATCAATATCGAGATACATACGCATGATATCGCCGCACTTTGCATTTCCGACGGTGCCGACACCGCTTGCGTCCTCAATCTCTCCTACATTTCTCGGGTGCTGAAAATGATCCATAACCTTTTCACTATACATAACATATACCTGCTTTCTTTTTTATATTATTTGTTTTTCTTGATGAAATCCTCGTACAGCGGAGACATCTCTCTTAAGTGGTTCACAATCTCTTTTAAGTTGTCAACGACGTAGTCCGCATCCTCCATCGTGATCTGGTCGCTGATGGTCAGACGCAGAGAACCGTGTGCAATCTCATGCGGCAGTCCGATTGCCAGAAGTACATGGGACGGATCCAGGGAACCGGATGTACATGCAGAACCGCTTGATGCGCAGATTCCCTTGGAATCCAGAAGAATCAGCATGGACTCTCCCTCTACGAACTGGAAGCTGAAGTTCACGTTGTTCGGCAGACGCTTCACACGGTCTCCGTTTAACTTTGCATACGGAATCTCCTTCTCGATGCGCTCGATCAAATGATCTCTGACTTTGATCTCCTCCGCAGTGCGCTCCTTCATGTTGGCCGTAGCGATCTCTGCTGCCTTTGCAAGACCGATGATACCGGTTACGTTCTCGGTACCTGCTCTTCTGTGGCGCTCCTGTGCTCCGCCGTGGATAAAGGATTTGATCTTCACACCTTTTCTGATATATAAGAAACCGATTCCCTTCGGTCCGTTGATCTTGTGACCGCTGGTGCTCATCATATCGATATTCATTGCCTCGACATCGATCGGCACCTGTGTGTATGCCTGTACTGCATCTGTGTGGAACAGTACGCCATGCTCATGTGCGATCTTACCGATCTCAGCAATCGGCTCGATGGTTCCGATCTCGTTGTTCGCGAACATCACGGAGATTAAGATGGTGTCCGGACGGATGGCTGCGGTAAGCTCGTCCAGCTTTACCAGACCGTTCTCATCCACATCCAGGTAAGTGATCTCGAAGCCTTTCGTCTCCAGATACTCACAGGTGTGAAGAATCGCATGATGCTCGATCTTCGTCGTGATGATGTGCTTTCCTTTGGACGCATAGGCATCTGCCGTTGCCTTTAATGCCCAGTTGTCAGACTCGGAACCACCTGCGGTAAAATAGATATTCTCCGGCGTGGTGTTGATGGTCTTCGCAATGACCTCTCTGGCATCCGTGATTGCTTTCTTATTCTCAGAAGAAATGCTGTATATGCTGGATGGATTACCGAACTTCTCTGTAAAGTACGGAAGCATTGCATCAAGCACTTCCGGTTTGACCGGTGTGGTAGCTGCGTTATCCATGTAAATAAGTTTCTTTTCCATATTCTCGTACCATTTCCTTTTTTATTTCATATCATACCCATATGATATGATTTATACTAGTATCATTTTTTTTATTTGTCAACTGCAAAATACCTGCGGGAGATATTGTACTTCATTATATACAAAAAGAGGACGTTGCACAGCCGCCCCGACGGTGTAACATCCTCTCTTTATGCATCTTTCCTGCAGTTTCTCCGAAAAAATCCAGTTTTCTCTTCACCGCATACGATTCCTTAAATTACCTTCCGTATCCCCGTAGGACTTCACAGGTCTGTGCGATATCCTCCGCCGTATGTGCCGCAGAGACAAACATTGCCTCGAACTGCGACGGTGCCAGATATATCTGATGATCCAGCATATAATTAAAGTAATCCGCATATCTGGAAATATCGGAGGACGTTGCAGTCTCATAATCCTTTACTTTCTGGGCAGTAAAGAAAATGCTCATCAGCGATCCGATCTGATTCACGCAGACGCTTTCGCCAAAATGTCCTCGCATGCCCTCCGCAAGCGTCCTCGCACTTGCTTCGATCTGTGTGTAGATTTCCGGCGTCTCTTTTAAGATGGTAAGCGTCTCTATGCCTGCCGTCGTTGCGATCGGGTTGCCGGAAAGCGTTCCCGCCTGGTATACCGGTCCGACCGGCGCAACCATATCCATGATCTCTTTTCTGCCGCCGTATGCGCCGACCGGCATCCCGCCGCCGATGATCTTGCCGAGCGTCGTCAGATCCGGCGTCACATGAAAATATCCCTGCGCCCCGCCGATTCCAAGACGAAAACCGGTGATTACCTCATCAAAAATCAGCAGTGCCCCGTAATCTTCTGTGATTTTTCGCAGAAATTCCAGAAATCCCGGCTCCGGCAAAACGACTCCCATATTGGCAGCCACCGGCTCCACGATGATCGCAGCGATCTCTTTTCCCTGCGTCTCAAAGAGCTTCTGCACCGAATCCGGCTGGTTGTACTCCGCCACCAGCGTATTTTTCGTATAATCCGCCGGCACGCCCTTGCTGTCCGGTACAGACTGTGTGAGCGCTCCCGATCCGGCTTTTACCAGAAGTCCGTCCGAATGTCCGTGATAGCATCCTCTGAACTTCACGACCTTATCCCGTCCCGTAAATCCTCTCGCCACACGGATGGCGCTCATCGTCGCCTCCGTTCCGGAACTTACCAGTCTGGACACTTCCATCGACGGGATACAGGAACGGATCAGCTCTGCAAGCTTTAGTTCCTTTCCTGTCGGCGCCCCGTATGTCAGCCCGTTCTCGCACGCCGCCTGCACGGCTTTTATTACGCGCAGATAGGCATGTCCCAGAATGCACGGTCCCCAAGAACACACATAGTCAATATACGCGTTGCCGTCCACATCATAGATGTGGGAACCGCTCGCCCGCTCCACAAAGACCGGCGTCCGGTGAACCGCCTGATAGGCGCGCACCGGACTGTTGACGCCGCCCGGAATACATTTTTTTGATGCCTCAAATAATCGTTCTGATTCTGTATACTGCATATTTCTCCTCATTTCCGGCACTGCTGCCATTCTCTTCCACTACTTTCTCTCCTCGTCCAGCCACTTTGCCACATCCAGCGCGTGATAGGTGATGATGATTTTCGCACCCGCGCGTTTGATGCCGGTCATGATCTCCATCACGATCCGCCGCTCATCAATCCAGCCGTTTGCCGCTGCCGCCTTTACCATCGCATACTCCCCGCTCACATTGTACGCCGCCAGCGGGTAATCCGTACGGTCCATGACCTCTCTTACGACATCCAGATACGCAAGCGCAGGCTTTACCATAATGATGTCTGCGCCCTCCTCAATATCGGACAGACATTCCCGGATGGCTTCCCTGCGGTTTGCCGGATCCATCTGGTAAGTTCTGCGGTCGCCAAAGCTCGGCACGGAATGTGCCGCCTCGCGGAACGGTCCGTAAAAACCGGATGCAAACTTTGCGCTGTACGCCATCAGCATGGTATTTTTGCAGTCGTTCTCATCCAGAGCCTCACGGATCGCCGCCACTCTTCCGTCCATCATATCGGATGGAGCAATCACGTCCGCGCCTGCCTTTACGAGACTTACCGACATTTTTGCCAAAAGCGGCAGTGTCTCATCATTTAAAATCTCACCCTCACACACAAGGCCACAGTGTCCGTGGGACGTGTACTCGCACAGACACACATCCGCGATCACGAGAAGCTCCGGCATCCGTTTCTTGATGTGGCGGATCGCTCGCTGCGTCACGCCCTCATCATTTGTGAACTACCTCTTCGCGTGCTATGCGATTCCGCTTGTGATTTTCGCTACGCGGCTCTGGATGGCTGCGTTGAAAAACAGAATCACAAATGCAGTAAACAGCATCACCAGTGCGATGGACGTTGCCCCCGCGTAATCAAATTCCTGCAGCTTCGACATAATCATTAACGGCGCGATCTCCGTCTCATACGGCGTGTTGCCCGCAATGAACACCACGCTTCCGTATTCGCCGAGCCCTCTCGCAAAGGACATCGTAAATCCCGCCAGAAGCACCGGGGCAATCTCGGGTAAAATCACCCGGAACACGGTCTGTCTCGTATTGGCTCCGAGCATGTGTGCCGCCTCCTCATACTGGAGATCGATCTTCTCAAGCACCGGCTGTACCGACCGCACCACAAACGGAATCCCGATGAAAATCAGCGCCACAGTAATTCCCAGTTTTGTGTAGGCGATCTCAATTCCAAACTTATTGTAAAAAAAGGCGCCCACCAATCCGTTGGTTGTTGTCAGATGCGTCAGCGCAATGCCCGCCACCGCGGTCGGAAGCGCAAACGGAAGTTCTATGATTCCGTTCATGATCCGCTTCCCCGAAAATTCGTACCGCACCAGCTCCCAGGCCAAAATCACGCCCATGACGGCGTCCACCAGCGCCGCGAAAAATGCGGTCTAAAAACTAACCAGATAGCTGGATACCACACGCCGGTTCGTGATCGTCGCCACAAACTCAGGAAAAGACATCTGCGCCGAGAAGATAATCAGTGAACAGAGCGGAATCACGACAATCAGTCCCAGCATCGTTATGGTGATTCCAAAGGACAGTCCGACTCCCGGAATCACACGTTCTGTTTTCTGTTTTTTCCCTCTCATGCGACACTCCTCCTATTTTCTTACTTTTCCTATCTATTTTATATGAAATATACTTTACTCCTACTTATCCACACTGTAAAGTATGTTTTTGTAATTTTTAGTAATAAAGTGGTAAAGTGACATATGATACAGAGGAATTGCCGCGATAAGCATAGATCTTGTTTGGGTGAATAAGTAATATTATCAGAAATAGATACTTAAAAGTTCCAGATAACCATGCGGCGGTGAATTTTGCTTCAAAGAATTTGCCGCCGTCTGTTTATTCTGGAACTTTTTTGTTCTCTGGTCTTCTGATAATATTACTTATTACCCAAATGAGGTCTGTACTTATTGCAACAATTCCAGCTGTATTTCAATGTGACTAATCCAGCACGGTCTTCCAGCCGCTGCTCTCATATGCCGCAAAGCACATCCCGATCTGTTCCGCCGTCACTTTTTCTTCCGCAAGCGGAGACGGAAGGGCGTCCTTTGCAAAATACGCGGTCTCCGTCGTCTCAATGTTTTCCTGGAAGCTTCCGCCGGTGACGCTGCACTGCACAAATATTTTTATCACGCCGTAGGGCAGATTGTAGCGGTTATGCTTTCTCCAGTCGTGAACCGCGATCACTTTCTCCGGCTTCACGAGAAGACCTGCTTCCTCATGGGTCTCTTTTACCGTGTTGGACGCCACCGACTGATCCACGTCGCACCAGCCGCCCGGCAGCGACCATGTCCCGTTTTTTTCATGCACCATCAGTATTTTTCCATCGACAAAGACAGCCGCCCGGGTGTCAATCTTGGGCGTCTGGTATCCTGTTTCATTGCAGAAAAACCGTTTTACCGTATCCACCGGCACTTCCGTCCCCACACACAGCATCTCTGCCGCTATGTTCCGCAGCTCCTCGTAGCGCTCCTTGTCATATTCGGTTCCACCGTAGGTAAGTCCCGCCTGCGCAATGCTCTGCACGCGCATCGCAAGCTCCATCCACTGATCCATGCTTCCTCCATTCCGCAGACGCCGTGCGTCGTGCATCCGTGTTATCTCTCCTGTATTTCCTTTCCGCTGAGATGCTCGATCGTAATCTCGTATACGCTCACCGCTTTTCCCACGCGCTCCATCTCCTCCTCGATCATCGCCTCATCCGGATAATATTTTGCCGCCTCTGTGCTGATTTCTTTTGTCTTTCTTCTGATTGGTTGAAACATGATTGCCTCCTTTTTCCCGTCTCTCTTCTAAAATGTCAATGTCTGCCGGATGCTGTATCCATCCTTCTTAAAATCCGAAAACAGCGCTTCGATCTTTATTATTTTTCTCAAGACCGATGAATTTTTCACCGCCCTCCCACAGATAATCGATACCATTTTTTCATGTAGGCATCCTTTAATAATTCGTTATCCGCATTCACTAATTTCACAAACAGACCTGTCAGTCCATCATATTTGTGGAAATCGCCTGCATCATATAATATCACAAAATCATTTTGCCACAGAACTTTCCGTTTCACAATTCGTATTTGGCAATCCCACGCACTTTTTCCGATCTTACAACCAAATAGTAATTTTATATTTTATATTGTATATACACGCAAAAACAGACATGATACCGATTGCTTATCGGAACACCATGTCTGCTTTTGAAAAACTTCCATCCTTCTGGAAGCCCTTTTTATCTTTTCTGAATTTTTTCCTTAATTCTCGGACTTACAATCTGAATCATAATTACCACAATAAGGATAATGCCTTTGATTGCGTCATTGATGAGAGAATCCATCTTTAACGCCACTATAATTTTATCAATGACTGTGTAGGACATCGCACCAAAGAGAATACCAAGCATTTTTCCTCTGCCGCCTGACATGCTGATTCCGCCGAGAACCACTGCCGCAATCGCATACATCTCATAGCTGCTTCCGGTTGTTGCCGGGTCTGCCGACGCATTCATCGCAATCCATACAAACGATGCCAGTCCGACAAGCGCTCCTGCAATTACAAAAACAGAAACCTTTACCTTATCAACGTCAATTCCTGTCATGCGCGCTGCCTTCGCATTGCTTCCAACCGCATAGATCTGTTTTCCGTATTTTGTTTCCGTTGTCAGATACACAAAAATAATTGTCACTGCAATGAGGAGGATTCCCACGATTGGAACCGTAAGCACTTTTCCGTTTCCCATATTATACATTGCCTGATACAGCGTATTCGCATTCGCCATGCGGTAAACAGAACTTCCGCCGCCGATAAGGTTCTTATCGATATGCTGGCAATAATACTGTGCAAATGAGCGGTAAATAAGCATTGTCGCAAGTGTTGCAATAAATGCCGGAATTTTTCCATATCCGACCAGCATACCGTTGATCAGACCGCACACTGCGCCAAACCCTACCGCAAAAAGGAACGTCAATAGGATGTTATCTGTCATGTTAAATATCACTACCGAAAAACCGCTTACAAGCGCAAGCATGGAACCTACAGAAAGGTCGATATCTCCGGTCAAACAGATCAGTCCCATGCCGAATCCAATGATTCCAATGACTGCAGAATGCCGGAATATATTCATAAATCCACTCATCGTCAAACCGTGATTGGTAATCACATATACGATTAAAATGATAACATAAACAGCAATGTAGCTGTATTCACTCAGGAATTTCGTTCGTTTTGATTTCTCCTTCATTATAAAACCTCCTCTAACTGTACAGCATTTGTTGCATAACTCATCACTGTTGTTTCATCTATCTGGCTATGCGCAAGACTTCCTGCAATTTTCCCGTTATAAAATACGATACAGCGGTCTGCAACTTTTTTTATTTCCGGTATCTCAAGTGTGTTAAGCAGTATGGTTTTTCCTTCGGAAGCAAGCTTCAGAATCAACCGGTAGATTTCCGCTTTTGCTCCGATGTCAATTCCCTGTGTAGGATTATCCAGAAGCAGGATATCCGCATCTGTGTCAAGCCATCTTGCCAGAAATACCTTCTGCTGGTTGCCACCGCTTAGCGACGTAATAAAATCCGCACTATCGGCTGCTTTTATATTTAATATATCTTTAAAATTCTGATATTTTTTCTCTTCCTGTTTTTTAGAAATACAAGGTTTCTTTTTGGAAAGAACATGTTCCGCCAGGTACATATTCTCCAAAATCGACATATCAGGAACAACCGAATTTTCTTTCCTGTTTGCCGGAAGCATTGCAACCTTGTTCTTCATTGCCGCCTGAATCGAATGATGAGGCACACAATTTCCATTTACATACATATTTCCGCCATATGCAGGTGTTGCACCGAACATGCACTGAAGAAGTTCACTGCTGCCCGCTCCCTGCAGTCCCGTCAGCCCGATAATCTCTCCCTTTTTAACTTCAAAACTGACGTCACAAAATCCTTCTCCGCTCAGATTCTCAAGTTTTAAAACAGCTTCGCCTTTTTGTCTCGGTTCATAAATCTCGCCGGAAGAATAATTTTCTCCCACCATCTTCTGTATGATGGTATCTGTATCCGCCTCGCTGATTTTTCCGGAATCAATAAATTCCCCGTTACGGAAAATCGTATAGCTGTCTGAAATTCTGAAAATTTCCGGCATTTTATGAGATATAAAGATAAACGCTGTCCCGCTTTCCTTCAGTCGCTCTATAATATGGAAAAGATGTTCGATCTCACTGTTGTTCAAAGCTGTCGTCGGCTCATCAAGAATCAGCAACTTTGCCTTAAAAAACAATGCCTTCGATATCTCCAGAAGCTGCTTCTGGCTTGTCGTAAGCCCGGACACCTCTATTTCCGGATCAATTTCCACACCCAGTTCCTCGAAAAGTTCCCTCGACTCTTTTATCATTCTCTTTGTATCGACTTTCCCGAATTTATTGGTATATTCTCTGCAAAGAAAAATATTTTCATAAACCTTTAAATCATTAAACAGGTTCAACTCCTGATGTACAAACGCAATCCCTGCGTTTTCCGAAGATTTTACGGATATATTTTTCATTTCTTTTCCGTCAAACACAACTGTTCCGGCGTCTTTGTCATGTACACCTGTGAGAATATTCATAAGCGTAGATTTTCCAGCTCCATTCTCTCCCAAAAGTGCATGAACCTCTCCCGCTTCCACCCGCAGAGAAACTTCTTTCAGCACCTGTATGCCATTAAAGGATTTGCATATTCCGTTCATCTCTAATAAACTCATAAATAACTCCATTCTACCGAAATGATCATCTTTTATCATGCATGTTGTCCACCATATCGGGCAGACAACATGCATTGGTTTACCAAATTAGAATCCTTCGTACTCTGTCACATTCTCAGATGTCACATTTTCACATTCAATCACATGATCCTGCGGTACCGTTTTTCCATCAAGATAATCTACCATATCCTGAATTGCTGTCTGAATCATCGACGGACTATATGTAACAGATACCAGACCTCCAAACTGGGCTGTAAGTTCTGTATAATTTTCGCCGCGAAGCATTCCGTAAAATTCATCCAGTCCGCCACAACCACTGATTACCGGCTGATTTGCAAGAAATGCCTCTTTGGTTGTCTCATCGATTCCACCGCCGTTGAGCGCCTCGATAATACCCATTGCAAGCTCATCATCTTCCGCATAGAACCACTTTGTATCAGCGTTTCCAGCATCACTCATCAATGACTCAAATGCGGTCTTGGTATCTGATCTGCTCCAGTTCATTGCTCCTGAATATGTGATTGCACTTTCCACCTGCTCTTCTGTCCACTTTAAGGAATCCTCAATCGTAGCGTCCTCGAACTCTGCATTTCCAAGCAGATATTCTTTAAATCCCTGGTCACGGAGTGTTGTTACCGAAGAGGTATCGCCCTCATATACATATACCTCATCCCCCGGCTGCATTCCGCAGGATACGAAATATGCTGCCGCGGCGACACCGATTCCTTCATTGTCGCCTTTTACATTCGATACAGCGCTCGATGCAACACCATCAATGATCCGGTCAAATGCTACATATGGTATTTCTGCATCCACGATCTGCTGGATCGCCGACTGCACTGTGTCATCAATTGGCTGAATAACAATCGCGATATTTTTCTCACCTTTTGAGAGGATATCCTCAATATTTCTAATCTGCTCTGAAGCATCCGCTGAAGTAATCAGCTCGCTTGTGTATGTTCCTGCTGCATTTACTTCCTCGATTTTCTCCTTTGCAAATGTTGCAACAGAACCTGTCCAGCCATGGTCCTCCGGTGCTGTCAAAACATAGATATGCGTGCTATCCCCGTTTTCGCTTTCTCCGGTGTTCTGTTTTTCTGTAGCTGCCTGTGATGTCGACGCGCTTTCCGTCGCAGCATCTGATCCTCCGCATGCTGTTCCTCCCAATACCATTGCTGTTGTCATTGCCAATGCCAAAATTCTCTTTCTCATAGTTTTTTCCTTCTTTCTTTTATTTATTGAAACGGTACTTACCGTCCAATTACATTGGAAACTGTCTGATATACTCTTTTGATTTTAAAAGACTCTTTAAAATCTCTTCTCTGGAGCTCTCAAACGCTTTGTCTTCTACCTCAATACATACGTATCCGTCATAGCCAATGTCCGTAAGCGCACTCACAAACTTTCCCCAATTTACATCCCCCAATCCTGGGAGCTTAGGCGACATAAACTTCAGTGGATAAGCCATAACCCCTACCTTTGCCAGTTTCTCCGGATATAACTTTATATCCTTAAAATGTACATGAAAAATCTTATCCTTATATTCATAGATGGGATGGATGTAGTCCATCATCTGCCATACAAAATGCGACGGGTCAAAATTGATTCCCAGATATTCGCTGTCAAGGATCTCAAAAATCTTATCCCAGTTCTCCGGTGATGTCATAAGATTCTGTCCCCCAGGCCACTGGTCCTCGCCAAAGAGCATCGGACAGTTTTCAATGGCGATCTTCACCTTTCGTTCTTTCGCATACTCCAGAATAGGCGGCCAGATTTTCTCTACCAGCTTTAAATTCTCTTCCACGCTTTTTGTCTGATCCCGCCCGATAAAAGTCGTAACCATATTGACGTTCAGCTTCGCGCTGGCATCGATCACGCTCTTCAGATGTCGAATATTCTCTTCGCGTTTTTGTTCGTCCGGATCCATCGTGTTCGGATAAAAAGCAAGAGAAGATATCTCTATTTTTCGCTCTTTACAGTAGTTTAAGATGTACTCCGCCTTCTGATCATCAAGCGTCTCTGTATCAATATGGCACACCCCCGCATACCTTCTCTCTGTCTTCCCTGCACTAGGCCAGCATGCGATCTCGACACATTCAAATCCCTGTGCCGCAGCCGTATCGATCATTTCTTCAAAAGACCATCCATCCAGTATCGAACTTACAAATCCAAGTTTCATCCGTGTATCCTCCTATTGAATCATGATTGTTTTTTTCTCTTTTGCAGATTCCAGGCTTGCGAATATTGCTTTCATTGCATTCAGCACATCCCTTCCGCTCACTTCAGGTTCATGATTATTTACCACTGCTTCCACAAAAGAATCAATGATTCCGGACTTCGTCTGATTATCGTTGGTTTGAATTTTGTCTATGTCGTATAGAATTTTCTCACCGCCGCGTGTGATGACTTTAATAGAGTAAACCGGATCATCATATATTTTCATAATTCCTTCTGTTCCGTAAAGAATTGTTGAATTATCCTCTTCCCCGTAATAAGTCCAGCTTGCCGTCATGGTTCCAACCACTCCGTTCTCCATCTTATAGATGCAGATTGCATTGTCATCCACACCGATCAGATTTCCCTGCGCGTCCTTCTTGTCAAGCGTTGTTATATGCGCTGTTGTTTCAATGACTCTCGAATCAAGCAGAAACTGTATCAGATCCGTCTTATGAACCCCAAGGTCTGCCATTGCTCCCATAACGGAACGCGATTTGTCAAAAAACCATGTGTTCTTCGCACCGTCAATTCCCCATGTCTCCGGACCGCCATGTCCGAATGTCGTCTTAAAAGTAATTACGTCTCCGATTACTCCCTCAGAGATTAACTCTTTCGCCTTTACATGTGCTTTTGCAAATCTCTGGTTCTGCCCTATCATCAGATATTTCCCGTTTTCATCCGCAGCTTTTACCATGTCCATGCATTCCTCCAGCGTTACTGCCATCGGTTTCTCACAAAGGACATGCTTTCCAGCATTCAACGCCTTGATCGTAACTTTTGCATGTGCGTTATTTGCCACACAGACACTGACAGCATCCATCTCCTTGTCTGCCAGAAGTTCATCCTCCGTGCTATATGCCTTGCCGCCAAATTGCGCTGCCAGTTCTGCTGCCCGGTCAGCATTCCAGTCATAATATCCAACAATTTCTACATCCGGATTTTCCAGGTATTCCGGAATATGTCTAACCTGTGCAATTTTTCCACACCCGATTATTCCAACCTTCATGTTATCTCCTTTCATATTTTCTTTCATTCTTTCATTCTCTTGAAACAAAAGTAACATATTTTTTTCAGCAATTCAATCATTCTATCGTCATTTCAAGCATTTTCAGCGCTTTGTTTCTTTATTTTCGTTTATTTTGTCAATAATCGCCAAAGTATTTCTTATATAGCTGAAAACTTTTCACATTTTGTTTCATTTTATATTTACAAAATAAACAAAACTGGTGTATCATTATTATATTGATACACAGGAGGCTCACAGAGATATGAAAAAAGATAAAATTACGGTCGCAGACATCGCAAAAAAAGCAGGGGTCTCCCCTGCCACTGTTTCCCGAGTGTTGCGTCATAGAGAACTTGTAAAATCCGAAACCATCCAGCAAGTCGAAAATGCCATGTCCGCACTGGGATGTCTTCTCGAAAAGGGTACTATAGCTGCGGCTACCGAACAGCCTCTTATTATTTTGAATGTTCCGGAACTCGATAACGTTTTCTACCTGAAAGTCATCGACGGCGCCCTTGTATCCGCCAAGGCACACGGTTATCGTCTGCTGATCAACGACTCCCCGCTTGACCGGAGTTCTATTTACTCTTTTATCAATCTGTTAAAACAGGTACATGCCGCCGGAGTCATTTTATTGAATCATGTCTCCAAGGAACAGCTGGATATGATCCACTCTGTCGTACCGTTAGTTCAATGCAGCGAATATAACGAGCACGCGGATTACCCTTATGTCAGCATAGACGACTATAGTGCCGCAACAAGCGCTGCAGAATATATTGTTTCCTGTAATTGTAATAAAATCGCAATGATAAACGGTCCCATGTCCTTTAAATATGCTGTGAAGCGTCAGGAAGGTTTTCTTGATACGCTCCGCAAAAAAGATATTTCCGTTCGTCCGGACTGGATTGTCAGCCTGCCTGAAGTAAATTACCAGATGGCATACTCCGCAGTCTGCCGTCTGTTGAATAATGAAATTCGTCCAAATGCTTTTTTCGTTATCTCAGACGTTTTTGCCGCCGCTGTCATTCGTGCCGCTAAACGCTTTGATCTTCGTATTCCGGAGGATATTATTGTCGTCGGATTTGATAACCTGGACATCTCCATCATGACCTGTCCGACGATTACCACTGTAAACCAGCCGAGTTTTCAGCTGGGCTATTCGGCATGCGAACTTCTTCTTGATTCCATCAACCATCCTGATATGTTTCCCAAATCTCTGATTCTGGATACAGAACTTATCATCCGGGAATCCAGCGCAAAAATTTAACGCCCGGCAGATTGCTCTGCCGGGCGTTCCCTGTAAATTTCCTAATCACTGTTCATGAATTGCTTCAAACACTCCGCCGTCCGCGAAATGCTTCGCCGACGCCTCACTCCATCCACCAAAGTGCGCAATATCCGTGAGTGCAATGTCATCCACGATCCATTTTCCGTCTGCCGGCAGTTCCGTGATGACGCGCTCCCCCGATGTACTGATATAATCGGAAAAAACATCCGGATCCGACGGGCGGTAGAAGTTCTCCGCAAACGTGGTCGTCGCACCGCGCGCACCCGAATCCAGCACCAGCACATTGTGATAGAGTGTCTTCATATTCTCTGTGATCTCTTCCCCGCTCTGTCCCTGACTTTCAAAATAGTACCATGCCGCCAGATAATTCCAGCGCGCTCCGCCGGACGTCTTCGGGTTCGGGGTGATGACGCCCACGTCCTCCCGGAGCAGATCATCCCAGTCCGCAATGTTCTTCGGATTGTCCTTGCGCACCAGAAAAACAATCGTCGATGTGTACGGGGAACTTTCCTGATCAAATTCATCCTCAAAACCATCCTCAATCATTCCCGCATCCGCAACCACCTGCACATCCCCCTCCAGTGCCAGCGTCACCACATCCGCCTCCAGGCCGTTTGCCACCTCAAGTGCCTGCTTGCCGGAACCTCCGTGCGACTGGATCACCGTCACATCCTGCCCTGCCTGCTCCTTCCAGTGTTCCGCAAACAGTGCATTGTACGATTCATACAGTTCCCTGTGCTTTGAACCTTCCGTTACATGGTCAGTTCTTACTTTGTCTCGCCGCCCTCTACCACAAGCGTATCCTCGTAGTCACTGCCGTAAGTGTCAGCCAGTGTTGCCTCGTAATCTGCGTGGAAAAAATTCTCCTCGCCGAGTGCCTTGATCTCCTCATTGATCCAGTCTAATACGGTCGTGTTGCCCTTGCTGACTGCCGGCGCAATTGTATCTGTGCTTCCAAGCTCCGGTATACCTACGGTATAGCCCGGGTTCTGGAGTGCAAATGCAATGACCTCTGTGTTGTCATTTGCCCATGCAACACCGCTTCCGTTCTCAAGCGCTGTCTTTGCTGCCGCATAGGAATCATATTTCTGTAAGGTCAGATCCGGATAGTTCTCGGTCAGGTAGGTCTCTGCTGTTGTACCGGAAATCACGATCACCGGATCATCCGCTGTCAGATCATCCAGACTCTCAACCACTGCAGAATCCGGAGAAATCACACCGAGGGATACGTTCATGTACGGGAGTGCAAAATCAACTTCCTCCGCGCGCTCCGGTGTCACGGTAAAGTTAGCCAGAATGACATCGACTTTTCCGGTCTGTAAATACTCAATACGGCTTGCAGCCTCGGTGGAAACGAAGTTCACATCCACGCCGAGATCCTCTGCCAGACGGTTTGCAAAGTAGACATCATATCCCTGATACTCTCCGTTCTCATCCACATAGCCAAATGGATTCTTGTCGGAAAATACACCGATGTTGATTGTGCCGCTCTCCTTGATCTCGTCTAAGGTGCGGTATACCACATCTGCGGATGCATCGCCTGCGGATGCCTGTGTATCTGCGGTAACTCCTGTCTGCGCATCACTGCTGCTCTCCGCTGCATCTGTATTGCCACAGCCTGCCAGCATTGCTCCAGTTAATGTCAGTGCTGTAAACAGTGCCAGTCTCTTCGTTAATCTTTCTTTTTTCATAATATTGTCCTCTCTTTCTATTCCAAACTTCCATCGAAGCTTCAGAATCAACCTTTTGTGCCGCTCTCTAGTCGCGGACTGCCTCAAATTCAAATGTGTGCAGAAACTTTTTCGCACGCTCTGTCGTCGGATGGGTAAAAAATTCATCCGGCTTTCCTTCTTCCACAATCTCTCCCTGGTCAATAAAGACCACACGGTCTGCAACCGCCCTTGCAAAGGACATCTCGTGTGTGACGATCACCATAGTGCTTCCTGCCTTAGCAAGCTCTAACATCGTATCCAGTACCTCGCGCACCATCTCCGGATCAAGCGCTGCGGTCACCTCATCGAACAGCATAATCTCGGGGTGCATCATCAGTGCACGCACGATCGCAACACGCTGCTTCTGACCGCCGGAAAGCTGTCTCGGAAAACTGTCACACTTGTCGAGAAGCCCTACTTTTTCCAGAAGCTGTTTTGCCTCGGAAACGGCGTCCTCTTTTGTTCTCTTCTGCACCTTAAGCGGTGCCAGGATCACATTTTCCAGGATCGTCTTGTGTGGAAAAAGCTCGTAGCTCTGAAATACCATCCCGACCTTCTGACGGATCCCGGCGATATTCTTCGCCTTTCCGTCGATGGTCTCGCCTCGAAGCGTAATGCTTCCCTCCTGAATCGGCTCTAAGGCGTTGATACATCGAAGCAGTGTGCTCTTACCGCATCCGGATGGTCCGATGATAACCACAACCTCTCCTTTGTGGATGGTCAGGCTTAGATCCTTTAAGATCTTGTTTCCCTCGTAGGATTTTTTGATATGTTCAATTTTTAACAATTCTTCTGCTTCTGCCTTCATATCAGTTACTCCATTTCTTTTCCAGATGTCCCGCCAGCATACTGATCGGCCAGCATGCCAGGAAATACAGTACAAACACGGTTCCGTACAGTCCGAACGCCGCATTCGGCGATGCCATACGGTTTGCCTCGATGATCTGCTGTGTCACCTTTAACACCTCCACCACACCGATCATCATCACAAGGCTTGTCGTCTTAATCATACGGGTGACCAGGTTGATCGACAGCGGGATCAGACGCCGCAGGGTCTGCGGGATAATAATGTAAAAATAAATCTGACTTCTCGTCATTCCAAGCGCTGCACCACTCTCATACTGGTGCTTCGGGATACTGATTAACGCGCCGCGCACCAGATCTCCCATCTCTGCGGTTCCCCAGAATGTAAATACGATTACCGATGCAAACTCCGCCGATAAATTCCAGCCAAACATCCGCGTCGTTCCGAAAAACACGAGAAACAGCAGTACCATCTGCGGCATGATGCGGACAATCTCCAGATACACTCTTGTCACTGCTTTTGTCACCGGATTCTTCCATGTCATGACGATGCCGAGCAGAATGCCGAGCGGAATACTGATGACCACGGCGATCAGGCTGATCTTAAGCGCCACCCACAGACCGCCCAGAAGCCTTATCATGTTCTTGCCCTTAAACAGGACGCTAATTCCCAAATCCGGCATAGCGCAGCCTCCTCTCTAACAATGTTCCAAGGATGGATACCGGAAGTAAAATAATCAGATAAAATACCACCAGTAAGAACAGGCACTCCGCTGTCTTATAGTAAAGTCCGATCAGGTCTTTGGCTGTAAACATCAGATCCATCAGGCTGATTGCTGAAAACACACTCGTCTCTTTTAACAGGAAGATCACATTCGCCACAAATGCCGGTACGCTGATGGATACCGCCTGCGGCAGAATGACATAGACCACTGCCTGCTTCTTCGTCATGCCAAGGCTTAACGCGCTCTCCATCTGGATCGGCTCGATCGCCTCGAGTCCGCTGCGGAACGCCTCCGCCATATAGCTGCCTCCTAAGAGTGCCAGACCCGCCACGCCGCAGACATCCGCGGAGATGGAAAGTCCCACCTTCGGCAGTCCGAAATAGATAAAAAAGAGCTGCACCAGAAGCGGTGTGTTGCGGAACAATTCGATATATATTTTTACAATCTGTCTCGCCACCGGTATCTTATAATGTACAATCAGCGCACATATAAGACCAATGATGATTGAAAATGCAATTCCCATCCAGCCGATCCGGAGTGTCAGCCACATGGCTTTCTGATACAGCGGCAGGTATTGCGAGATGACTTCCCAGTTCACATTTTCACATCCTATCTTATTTCTTATTATTCCTAGCTGTTTTATATGATATAAGAAATATACTCCTACTTTATATATATGTCAAGTAGGAAATTAAATAATTTCTTTTTGTTCTAAAAAAGAAACAGAATCATTCTGTGTCAGAGAATCCTTCTGTTTTGTTCTGTTACTCTATTTCTATATTCTATGCAGTTTTAATATTATGCTTTCCGGATGCCGTCGTTCATGCTTCCCATCCGGTATCCGCCGAGATCGAGTGTCACATAGGTAAAACCGATCTCCTTGCATGCCGCATTGACCTTCTGGTAAAAATCGTCTGCAAACATTTTTGCAAAATCCTCCGTGCCGATCTCGATACGGGCAATCGTGTTCGTTCCGCTCTCGTGAATCCGCACGCGCACCTGATGAAATCCGGCATCCAGCAGAAGCTGCTCCGCGCGGTCCACCATGCCAAGGCGCTCCTCGGTGATCTCCTCCCCGTAGACAAAGCGGGAAGAAAGACATGCAAACGACTGCTTATTCCATGTCGGAAGCCCCAGCCCGTGGGAGAGTTCGCGGATCATGCTCTTGTTCATCCCCGCCTCGCGCAGCGGACTAAGCACGGAAAGCTCGGCAACCGCCATCAGTCCCGGGCGGTAATCGCCGTTGTCGTCCAGATTGGACGCCTCCGCCACGTAGGGGATGTCGTACTCCTTTGCAATATCCCAGATCTTTGTGAAAAGCTCCTTCTTGCAGAGGTAGCAGCGGTTGGTCGGATTATGGGAAAATCCCTCAATCTGCAATTCCTCCGACTCCACCACGATATGTTTTATGTGCTCCTTCTCACAGAATGCTTTTGCCTCTCTTAATTCTCTCTCCGGAAAGGAACAGGAGCGAGCCGTCACTGCGACCGCCCCATCTCCCAGCACGTCATGTGCCACTTTTAATAAGAATGTCGAATCCACACCGCCGGAAAATGCAACAACCATCTTCCCTTTTTCCCGGATCGACTGTTTTAATGCTTCCATTTGTTCCATCGTATTCTAAACCCGCTTTCTTCCATTTTAATTACACAAACGGATTGTAAAAACGGCTTCCGTTGCTGAAGGTAATCATCAGTGCCACCGCGGAAAATGCCGCCGTCACAATCAGCACCGCATAGTCTGCCGCCGCCAGCGGCTTTCCCATATACCAGGTGCGCTTCTTGTGCTTTCCGAACCCACGGAGCTCCATCGCATTGCTGACCACGTCGATGCGGTCCATGCTGGAGAATACCAGCGGGAAAATGATCGCCGCCACGTTCTTGATGCGGTCGCCGAGCTTCGCCTTGCCAGACATCTCAATTCCCCTCGCCTCCTGGGCGTGCTTGATTTTTGCAAAATCATCCTGCACATCCGGAATATACCGGAGCGCAATCGCCACGGAGTAACCGATCTTGTAGCTGACACCAACACGGTTTAAAGAAGCGGCCAGTTCGCTCGGATTCGTTGCCACGATAAACATGAACACCGCTGGAATGACCGTCAGGTATTTTACCATCACGTTGAACTCATAAAACAGCTGCTCTTTTGTCAACGTGTAATGTCCAAACAGATGCACTATCGGCGTCTCCGTTCCGTAAATCTTCGTCCCCTGTCCCGGAGAAAAGAAGAAAATGGCGATGAGATTGATCACCAGAAAAAACATGATGAACTTGAATACCGTACCGACCTGCTTCCACTTCGTCTTCGACATGGCAAAAATAATCAGGCTGCACACAAGCATGACCAAGAGCACCCGCGTATCGTAGGAGATCATGCTGGTGATCGACCACAGGAGGAAAAACAAAAGCTTTGTCACCCCGCTCAGACGGTGAATCCATGTGTCTTTTTCTTCATATGATAATACGCGCGACATTATGCTTCCTCCTCTCTTTCTGCCGCTCTCATCTGCCGCTCGTAGCCGATAAAGCGCTCCACGAACTGTGTCGGCTCTGCAATGCCGCAGCGCACCGCCAGATCGTAGAGAGATGTTTTCTTCAAATAGGCACGATCCGCCACCGCATCATCCGTGAGTACCGCCGCCGGAGCGGTATCTGCCAGAAGCCTGCCGTCAGCAATCACGACCGCGCGGTTCGTATACTCTAACATGAGATGCATGTCATGTGTGATCATGATGATCGTAATGCCGTACTCCTCATTCAGCTTCTTTAAAAACTCCATGATCTCCGTATAATGTCTGTAGTCCTGTCCCGCCGTCGGCTCGTCCAAAATCAGCACCTGCGGATGCAGCACGAGGATCGAAGCGATCGTCACGCGCTTCTTCTGACCGAAGCTTAACGCGGAGACCGGCCAGTTGCGGAACTGGTAGAGGCCGCAGATCTTTAAGGTTGCATAGACCCGCTCCTTAATCTCCTCCTCGGGCACGCCGCGCACCGCAAGTCCCAGCGCCACCTCATCATAGATCATCGGTTTGCTGATCATCTGATTCGGATTCTGCATGACAAGTCCGATCTTCTCGCCGCGCTCCTTGATCGACCAGTCTGCAATGTCCTCGCCGCCAAACAGAATCCGCCCCTGACCGGGCTTTAAAAAGCCGCAGATGAGATTCGAGAGCGTCGACTTTCCGGCACCGTTCTTGCCAACAATCGCCAGCATCTCGCCCTTTTGTACCTGCATATGGATGTCGGTTAGAATCGGCGTTCTTCCGTCATAGGAAAAAGCAAGATTCTCCACCGAGAGGATGACGTCATCCCCCGGTTTTTTCTCCGGCAGTGCAACCTTCTCGTTCCAGCGGCACAGCGCCTCCTTATAACCGGACAATTCCATCGTCTCCACATGCGCCGGATGCGTCTCGGGACGGATCTCGCATCCCGCATGCTTAAGCGCCGTGATGTAGAGTGGCTCGCGGATTCCCTCCTCCGCCAGTACATTGGCTGCCAGAAGTTCATCCGGCGTCGTATCCGCCACGATCTTTCCCTCACCGACGACGATGATGCGGTCCACATCCCGGTACAGTGCATCTTCCAGACGATGCTCAATAATCAGGATCGTTGCCCCTTTTGCCTTCTGCAGCTCATCGATCAAAGCGATCGTGCGCTTTCCCGTCGCCGGGTCCAGATTGGCAAGCGGCTCGTCAAACAACAGGATATCCACATCACAGACCAGCACGCCCGCCATGGATACGCGCTGCTTCTGTCCACCAGACAATGCTCCTGGTGCATGATCGAGCAGGTCTTTTACATCCACAGCGTCCGCCGCTTTGTCCACGCGCCCGCGCATCTCGTGATATTCCACTCTGTCATTCTCCAGCGCAAATGCGATATCCTCCGCCACCGTAAGCCCGATGAACTGACCGTCCGTGTCCTGCAAAACCGTACCCACAGACTTCGACAGTCCAAAAATACCAAGCTTTGCGGGATCCTCGCCCTTAATGCGGTAAGTCCCCGTGATGTCTCCGGCATAGGAAAACGGCACAAGCCCGTTGATGCAGTGCGCTAATGTCGACTTTCCGGAACCGGACGGTCCGACGATCAGTACCTTCTCCCCCGGATAAATTGCGAGATTGATGTCCTTTAGCGTCGGTTCCTTCTGGGAACGATATTTAAAAGAAAAATTCTGAAATTCTATGATCGGTTCCATTCCGAAATCCTCGTCTTCCTCTCTTGTGGTACTTCCCGACTATTATACTTGATAATAATTCCAAATGGAAGAAAAAGTGCGCGGAACCGGTCACATTTTGCACCCCGTCTCCGCGCACTCTGTCTGCTTCTGTCTTTCTGCTGCCGGAATCCGCCTAGTCCTCCTTGGAGAGACTGGACGATTTTGCTCCGATCTTGGAGTATCCTGCTGCGATCAAAGTACCAAGAATACCAATAATAATCACGTTTCCAAGGCATGCCCATGCACCCTGTGCAAATACCTTGTTGGCAGGCTCTGCGTAGATCACAATGTCAAGTACCGGCGCAACGATCACCCATGCAGCGAGGTTGGCAACAACCTGCACAACGTTGAACAGCACGATCTGTTTCCTCTCGAATCCGCCGTCCTTGATCGCATATTTTGCAGCGAAAAGTCCGACCAGAATGCCGAATACCGCGTCCGGAAATACCCAGCTCCACCATACGCTTCCATAAAACAGCGCATCACCGATTGCATGTCCCAGAAGACCGACAATACCGCCGACTACCGGACCGAATACGGCTGCAAGGAATGCGAGCAATGCCGCTCTCGGCTGTAAGGCGGTGTTCGGGATAATTCCCAGAGGGATCTGTACCTCTGTCAGCGCAACGAACAACGCTGTTCCAATACCGGTTGCAACAACTTCCTTAATACCAAACTTCATTTTCATAACAAAGTCCTCCTCTCATTTGTATCTGCACTGTAGTATAACACACACTTTTCCGATTTACCAGATAGAATTTATTCCTGCCATGTGTTTCTACCAGAGCTTCAGCACGCCGATTGCCGTCTTCATGAACTTGTACTTCACCGTCTCGAGTTCTCCCGCCGCCGCTTTTAACTCCCTGCGGATCTCAATATGCTGCGGACAGTGCTGCTCGCATTTGCCGCAGCCCACACACTGCGAGGCGCTCGCCGGATTCTTGCGGAATGCCGTACACTGCAGGTAATCCCTGCGGCCGGACTTTTTTCCTTCGGAGTACATCGCATTGTAGCAGCGGAATGTCCCGGGGATATCCACCCCGCGTGGGCACGGCATACAGTAACCGCAGCCGGTGCATCCCACCTTGACGTGCTTTGTGATCTCCTGCCGCACCGCTTCCACCAGCGCGCGATCTGACTCCGTCATGCACCCGACGCCGTATTCCGAAGCTGTGCGCACATTCTGTTCGACCATCTCCATGGAATTCATGCCGGAAAGCACGCAGGTCACCTCCGGCTGGTCGTACAGCCACTTGAGTGCCAATTCTGCCGGGGTGCGGTGCTCCTCATCCTGTGCGAACAGCTCCTTCGCCGACTCCGGCAGCAGATTGACCAGCCTGCCGCCGCGCAGCGGCTCCATAATAATCACTGGAATCCCCCTCGCGTGCGCGTAGCGCAGCCCCTCCACGCCCGCCTGCGAATGTTCGTCCATATAATTATACTGGATCTGGCAGAAATCCCAGTCATAGGCGTCGATCAGCTGCATGAACATATCCGATCTGCCGTGATAGGAAAATCCGATGTTGCGGATCTCTCCGGACGCCTTTTTCTCCCGGATCCAGTCCTCCATGCCAAGCTTTTTTAACTTTTCCCAGGTGGGAAGATCCGTCAGCATATGCATCAGATAGTAATCAATATAATCTGTCTGTAAGCGGCGCAGCTCCTCCTCGAACATCTTCTGGGCGCCCTCCACCGACTTGATCAGGTAGTGCGGCAGCTTGGTTGCCAGGTAGATGCGTTCCCTGCAATGATTGCGCGCGAGGATCTCCCCGACCGCCGCCTCATTTCCGGCATAGACATATGCGGTATCGAGATAGTTCACACCGGCATCTATCGCCGCCATGACCTCCTTTTCCGCCTTATCGATATCGGCATGCCCGCCCTCCTTGGTAAAACGCATACACCCGTAGCCGAGCACCGAAATCTCATTTCCGTTTTTATCCTTGCGATACTGCATGATCATCCGATCTCCTCCAACTGCTGCAGCCAGACAGCCGCGCACGCGTCCGACGGCATCCGCAGATCCCCGCGCGGAGAGACCGCCACACTACCGACTTTCGGTCCGTCCGGCAGACAGGAACGCTTGAATTGCTGTGCAAAAAAGCGCCGGTAAAAGGTTTTCAGCCATTTTAAGATCGTCTCATCGTCGTAGACGCCGTCAAACGCCACTTTTGCGAGACGGTACACCTTTTTCGGTGCAAATCCAAGACGCAGCATGTGGTACAGGTAAAAATCATGAAGCTCGTACGGTCCCACAAGATCTTCCGTCTTCTGCGAGATCTTTCCGTCCTCCGGCGGCAGAAGCTCCGGAGATACCGGCGTGTCCAGCACATCCGTCAATACCGCGCCAAGCTTCTCATCCCCGCAGGTATCCGCGTAGTAGCGCACCAGGTGGCGCACCAGCGTCTTCGGAACGGAGGCATTGACCGCATACATGGACATATGGTCGCCGTTATATGTCGCCCAGCCGAGTGCAAGCTCCGAGAGATCGCCGGTTCCGATGACCATGCCGCCCTCTTTGTTGGCAATGTCCATCAGAATCTGCGTCCGCTCTCTTGCCTGGCCGTTCTCATAGGTCACATCATGAACGGCCGGATCCTGCCCGATATCACGGAAATGCACATTCACCGCTTCCTTGATGTCGACTTCCGTAAAGTCCGCGCCGAGGCACCGGATCAGGGACACCGCGTTGTCATAGGTCCGGTCCGTCGTCCCGAAGCCCGGCATCGTGACTGCCTTGATCCGGTCGTGCGGCATGCCGAGCAGATCGAACGCGCGCACGGTGACAAGCAGCGCCAGTGTGGAATCCAGACCGCCCGAAATGCCCACAACCGCCGTCTTACAGTGCGTATGCTCCAGACGCTTTTTTAATCCCGCTGCCTGAATGGCAAGGATCTCATCACAGCGTCTGATACGGTCCGCCTCGTTTCCCGGCACAAACGGCATCGGGTCGATGAAGCGGGTCAGAGCCGTCTCCTCCGTTTCAAGAGAAAAACGCACCTCCACATAGCTGTCATCCGCCATCTCAAACGTCGTCATCCGGCGGCGCTCCGCCTCGATCCGCTTGACATCGATCTCCGTGCAGATCACACCGCTTCCGAACCGCTCCGATTCCTTTAGAATATGACCGTTCTCGGCAATCACATTGTGTCCGGAGTAGACGACGTCCTGCGTGGACTCCCCGTCTCCCGCACTCGCATAGATATAGCCGCACAGAAGTCTCGCCGACTGTCCGTTTACCAGCTCCCGCCGGTAGATGTCCTTTCCGGTGGTCTCATCTGATGCAGACAGATTCACAAGCAGCGTCGCACCATTTCTGGCATGACGGATACTCGGCGGCTCCGGCGTCCACAAATCCTCGCAGAGCTCCGCGCCGATCTTTAATTCCGGCAGAGACGTACACACAAATAAAAGCCTCGTCCCCATCGGCACGCACTCTCCCTCGAAATCGACCTCGACCGGATCTGCCATTCCTCTGGCAAAATGTCTTGCCTCGTAAAATTCATTGTAGTTCGGAAGATAGGTTTTGGGCACAAACCCGAGCACTTCCCCGCGGCAGAGCACCGCTGCCACATTATAAAGTTTTCCGTTGTACGCAAGCGGTAGACCGACAAAAAGGATGGCGTCCACCTCTGCTGTCTCCTCCGCGATCGTTCCGAGCGCCCGCTTCGCCTGCTCTAAAAGATATTCCTGCAAAAACAGATCACTGCAGGTATATCCCGTGATGACAAGCTCCGGCAGCACGATCACCTTCGCGCCTGCCGCCGCCGCTTCCCGGATTCCTTCCACGATCACGCCGGCGTTGTATTTTGTGTCCGCCACACGGATCTTCGGTGTGACGGCGGCAACTTTTACAAATCCATCTCTCATTTTCTCATTTCCTTTAACTCGTCGATGTCAAAATGGTACGCTTTGTTACAGAACTGGCATTTTACCTCAATCGACTCTCCGTCGCTTACGATGTCGTCCAGATCCTTTCTGCTCAGTGTCGCAATCGCACGGGAGACGCGCTCCTTGGAGCAGTCGCACTGGAATGCGGCATCCACCGTATCGTTGATCTCAAGCCCGAACTCGCCGAGAATCAGCTCCAAGATCTCCTCCGGTGTCTTCCCATCTTCCAGCATCTCCGTGACGGAGGCAATCTCCGTGATCTTCTTCTCGAGACGATCCACCACGTCGTCCGGTGTAAACGGCATCAGCTGGATGATAAATCCTCCCGCCTGTCTGACCGACCGGTCCGGATTCACGAGAACACCGAGTCCTACCGCGGACGGCACCTGCTCGGAGGTGGCAAAATAGTACGTCAGATCCTCCGCAATCTCACCGGTCTGCAGCGCGATCTGTCCCACGTACGGCTCCTTTAATCCCATGTCCTTGATGACGCTCATCACGCCAAGCCCCAGCGCACCGCCGACGTCCAGCTTTCCCTGTGCATTTAACGGCAGTTCCACATCCGGAACATTCGGGAATCCCTTGACATGTCCGTTTGCATCCGCGGTCACCGTAAAGCCCTTCGCCGGGCCGCCGCACTGGATCTGTATCGTCAGAAGATCCTTCTCCCCCTTCATCATCGTTCCCATCATCGCCGCACCGGAGAGAAGTCTGCCGAGCGCTGCCGTAATCACCGGGCTGGTGTCATGATCCACTCTCGCCTCCTCCACCAGATGGCGTGATGTGATCGCAAATGCGCGGATACTTCCCTCCGCTGCGGTAGCTCTTACAATATAATCTCTATCCTGACTCATTTTGTTCTCCTTTTCTATTGTTGCTGTATTTCAGATTTGCTACATCTTCTTTTCCTGCTCCGTTTTCATGCACGGTATCTTTTCTTTCTGCTCCGTTTTCATATACTGTATCTTTTTGTACTCAGTTCGGATTCGTTGTTCCTGCATCTTCTCAAAGCCTTCTACCTGCGTGGGCGCGCCACCACATAGATCCGCTCCGAATCCTCCTTGACCGGCTCCTTTGTGAACGCGTCGTAGGCTGCCAGCAATTCCATTCCCGCATCCGCAAGCAGTCTGTCAATCGTCTTTAAATCATAGGCCCGCTGATAATGCACTTCCTCAAACCGGCGGTAGGTTGCACCGTCCTCGCGGATATAAAGCGTCAGATCGTATTCATTTACGGCACTCTCCTCATCGAAATAATTCTCCCAGATGAAGCTGCCCTCCTCGCGGTTTTCCGCAATCGTCGTCTCTCCCAGAAGATCCCGGTACTTGTATACCGTATTCAGGTCAAAAATAAAGATGCCATCCTCCTCCAGATACTCGTGCACACGCGAAAACACCTCGCGCAGATCCGCTTCCTCCAAAATATAATTCATGGAATCGCAGACCGACACCACCGCGCACACGCTTCCGTACAGTTCCAGTTCACGCATATCCTCGAGCAGATAGAGAATTCCCCCATTGGGCAGCTCGTCCGGTTCATCCGGCTCGCCCAGTTCTGCATATTCTTCCGGCTCATCGGTTTCGTCAGCTTCGTCCCATGCTTCTGCCGCACTCCACGCATCCGCCTCATACTCTGCCTCGCGTGCGATCTCAAGCATCTCCTCGGAATTGTCCACGCCGATCATATCGTACCCTGCCGCCGCCAGCAGCCTGGTCATTTTTCCGGTGCCGCAACCCAGTTCCGCAACCGTTCCGCTGCAGATGCCGTATTCCCGGAGCAGCCCCATAAGATAGGAACCCCATTCCTCATAGGGAACATTATCCATAAACAGATCATACACTCTCGCAAAGCTCTCGTATGCACCCATATCGTTCTCACTTTCTCTTCCGCCAGCATGCGGAACATTTCTATGTAATACTACCAAGTTTCCAATGTGAAATCAAGGTTTGCCGACAGATTCCCCCGCACAAATCTTCTTGATTATTTTTCCGGTAAACCGTATACTTATTCCATAAAATGCTGTTTTTTCCGATGTTTCTGGAAACACAGCAAAATACAGCAAAGGATCTTACACCTATGCCCGATCAGTTTGAACACTATATTACCAAAAATATAAAGGCATTCTACAAGCGCAGACTGCTGACACCGATCCTGTATCTGATTTTTCTTCTGGTACTGTGGTTCGTTCTCTCGCTGTCAGCGCCGCTTTTTCCGGACACGCTCGATGCCCCGGATACCCTCGAGAGCACCTACAGACGGCATGAAGAATACATATCCGCCACCTTATCCGATCTGAAGTTCACCGGTTACACCCAGTCCTTTCTAGGGCACATCAGCGGTTACTACTATTACACGATGCGGAATGACGAGTGCATCATCGTGCTGCTCTCCCCGAATACCAGTGAACAGGGACTTCCGGAGATTCCGCAGGTGTCCGTCCGTGCCAAGATTCTTCACGGTTCCGAGAATTTTGATGAGCTGTTAAATCATCTCGCTTCGGATCTGAACTGGACCGAAAACGGCATTCACAACAAAGTCTCCCAGTATGTACTGAGTGAGCCTGATTACAATCTGCTCGGAAACACGCTGCTCTACGTCGTATTTTTTGCGACCGGCAGCTATGCCCTGATCTGCATTGTATTTTTCATCCTCTACATCTGCTTTCCAATTCTCTCGCCCGCGTGCCAGGATCTCGCGCTGTTCGGCAATCCGAAAAAGCTTTTGGAGCAGGCAGAGGATGAACTTGCGACGCTGCCGCAGCTTGCAACGGAGGATATGTTTATCACAGAACATTTCTTCATCGAGACCTCGGTGTACGGCAATGCCATTGTACCGATCGATGAGATCATCTGGATCTACAAATACTCGACGCTCCACAAGTTTTTCTGGTACCACTTCAGCATCTCCTACACGCTGCATATCAGTGCGAACCGGCATCTCTACATCCAGTGCCCGAAGAACATCAAGTCGGACATCGACGGTATCATAGATTACCTCGCCGAGGCGAACCACAATATTTTAGTCGGATTCTCCGAAGCGAACCGTCTGAAGGTGCAGGAGATCCAGGGAACGCCGATGCATTTTGAAAAATTTATTGCCATCCTGAAAAAGCGCGTCTAAATCCTGCGCCAACACAGAACGGATCTTTTGCAATCAGCTCTGAGTGTCCTTTGAGCGACAGGTAATAGTTGGAGAAGTACATCTTACAGATTTCAGATGGAAATGCATATGGAAGATTCTTTGTGAAAAAATGAGAGCATTTCTTCCTGACGGATATTTGCATCGGATTCCGTGTCTCTTCCACGTTTGGACAATCCAACGGGAACATGTCCGACACGCCAAAGACAATGGGCGGACTTTTTAGCCGCCCTAACTGTACTCCCTCATAGACAATATAAAACCGCGCGAACCGAAACTCGTTGCCATCTGCTATTAAAAACAAGGCAGATGGCAATTCAAACATCGGCTTCGCGCGGTTATGTCTTATTGCGGGAGTACAGGTAAGGGCGGCACAAAAGTCCTACAAATTGTCTTCGGAGTGCGGACATGACCCGTGGATTGTTCCAAACTTGGAAAGACACGGATCATCGCGGATGCAAATATCCGGCTGGTTAGAAATGCCGCATTTTTGAACAGAATTTTCATATGCATTCCATCTGAAATTGAAAGATGTAATCTTTTTATATATTACCTATCACTCAAAGGACACTCTGTGCTGATTGCAACAATTCCCCTCTGATGCTAGCGGCAGGAGGTACTGATCGACTCAATCGCCACAGCACCGCCTCTTACCACTTCGATTCTCTTGAATTTTGAGCGGAGCAGGGCAATCAGTTCGTTGTTGCGCCGCTCTGTCAGCTTACATTCCAGCAGCACGCTGTCGTTCCCGACGTCCGATACCTCCACATGGAACACCTGCGCTATCTGGAACACCTCAAGCTTTTCCGCCGCATTGATGTCTAATACCTTCGCAAACAGAATCTCTTTCATATGGATCGGCACATCGGTGAGATCAATGACCTTGATGACCTCTACCATACGGTTTAGCTGCTTTTTGATCTGCTCAAAGGTAATGTCGTCACTCGTCACGCAGATCGTCATGCGGGAAACGGTCTCGTCCTCCGTCGTGCCGACGGTCAGACTCTGTAAGTTATACGATTTGCCGGAAAACAGACCGGACACCTTAGCCAGAACACCGACCTGATTTTCCACATATAATGCAATCCAGCGATTCTTCATAGTAAGTCTCCATTCCTATTTCAAGATCATTTCACTCATCGGATTCCCGCTCTTCACCATCGGAAGCACGATCTCATCGGTGGCGATCATAAATTCGATGATGGTCGGCGCCTCTTTATATGTGCGCGCCTCATCTAACGCCGCCTGGATATCCTCCTCGCGCTCCACACGGATTCCGTGTGCCCCGTAGCTTTTTGCAAGTGCGATAAAATCCGGCGTGTACGGCGGGCAGGATGCGTTCGGTCCCTTGCAGTTCGCCGGGCATCCCTTTCTTCTGCGCAGACAGGTTGCCTCGTAGCGCTTGCCGTAGAATAACTGCTGCATCTGCCGTACCATTCCCAGATAATAATTGTTAAACACGCAGATGATGACCGGCGCCTCCTGCACGACCGCCGTCGCCATCTCCTGAATGTTCATCTGCAGACCGCCGTCCCCGGAAAAGCAGACCACTTCCTTGTCCGGATTGCCGATCTTTGCACCGATTGCCGCCGGAAGCCCGAATCCCATCGTGCCAAGTCCTCCCGAGGTAATCAGCTGATGCCAGGAATCCAGTTCCAGATACTGTGTTGCCCACATCTGATGCTGTCCCACATCCGTCACATAGACCGCCTCTCCGAACGTCCGGTTCACATGCTCAAAAATCATCTGCGGTGTCATGCCGTGATCCCTGCGCATCTCAAGCGGATTTTTCTCATCCCACCCGGCAATCTGCGCCTGCCATGCTGCGGTGTCTTTGGACTCCGCCCACTCGAGCAGCTTCTCTAACGCCAGATTGGCATCGGAAACAATCGGAACATCCACGACCACGTTTCGGGAGATCGCCGCCGTATCCACGTCGATATGTACGATCTTCGCCTTCGGCGCAAACTCGTTTAAATCGCCGGTGATGCGGTCGTTGAATCTGGTACCGATGGAAAACAGCACGTCACATTTGCTGACTGCCATATTTGCGGCATATTTTCCGTGCATACCGCTGTTCCCCACATAGAGCGGATGCCCGGTCGGGATTGCTCCTTTTCCCATGATCGTCGTCACAACCGGAATCTGCATTTTTTCCGCAAACTGAAGCAGCTTGTCGTTGGCATGTGCAATGTTAATGCCTCCGCCCGCCAGTATAAGCGGCTTCTTCGCCCCGCGCAGCAGCTTATAAGCTTTTTTCAGCTGTCCCACATGCACGCTCTCATTCGGTTTGTAACCGCGAATCTGCACACTGGAAGGATACTCTGCAGGTCCTGGCGCCGTCTGGATGTCCTTCGGGATATCGATGAGCACCGGTCCGGGCTTCCCCGTGGAGGCAATGTAGAACGCCATCTTGATGATGCGCCCCAGATCCTCTCTTTTCCGCACCGTCACGCCGTACTTGGTGATGCTCCGCGTCATGCCCACAATATCTACCTCCTGAAACGCATCGTTTCCAATGAGGGATAACGGCACCTGTCCGGTAAAACAGACCAGGGGGATGCTGTCATAGTGCGCGTCTGCAAGCCCCGTCATGATATTGGTGGCTCCCGGTCCACTCGTGACCAGACACACTCCCACTTTTCCCGTCGACCGGGCATATCCTTCCGCCTCATGGATCAGCCCCTGCTCATGTCTGGGTAAGACGACTTCGATACCATCCTGCTTATATAGTTCATCAAAAAGATCCGTCACCGTTCCGCCCGGATAACCGAACAGGGTGGTAACGCCTTCTTCCTGCAAAGCTTTCACAAATAACTTTCTGCCTGTAATATCCATGCCGTCCTCCTTACCTTCTCTCTGCCGTCCGTTTCCTGCAGAAAGGATTATTGTAAAAAACTATAGCCCATCTTTTTCACAAATGCAATCCTATCCAAAGATAAATCAAGAATATTAAAATACATCAAGAACCTTTACCCTATCAATCCTACTGTCTTCAAAATAAAGATCCATCCGGTCAGGGTAAACGCTGCCAGAAGCGTTGTCATCACGATCACGCTCGCGGTGAGTACACCGTCATTGTCCATGTTCTTCGCCATGATATAGCAGCTCGGCGTTGTCGGAGATGCCAGCATAATCAGAATTGCGATCATCTGCTCCCCGTGAAATCCCATCCACGCAGCAACCGGCAGAAAAATGAGCGGCTGGATGACCAGCTTGATCATGGATGCTGCAATCGTCGGGCGGATCTTCGCCAGTGCTTTTCTTCCCTCAAATCCTGCTCCGATCGTGATGAGTGCCAGAGGCGTTGCCATCTGTGCCACGCTGTTCACCGTCTTATTCACTATCACCGGAAAATCGATGCCAAGAAGTCCCACGATAAGTCCGGTCAAGATTCCCAGAATGATCGGATTCTTTGCGATGTTGATACAGGCATCCTTAATCTTCTGCTTCGGATCCACATCCCCGGAATGTGCCCCTTCAAACGTCAGCACAATCACGGAAAAAATATTGTAGAGCGGCACTGCACTCACGATCATGAGCGGTCCCATCGCCGAGCTTCCGTACATGTTCTGGATGAATGCCAGTCCCATCACCGCCGCACTGCTGCGGAATGATGCCTGCACAAAAGCTCCCCGCATGCTCTGATCCTTCAAAAACAGCTTCACACCACCCCAGATGATCCAGAAGCACGCCGTGCTCACGAGCGCGCAGAACAGCACATACCGGATGTCAAAGACCGCCCGGATATCTACGCCGGAAATATCGCGGAACAGCATAAACGGCAGTGTCACCTTAAAGTTGAACCGGTTTGCCACCGTGACAAAATTGTCGTTTAGCATCCCGATCTGTTTTAGGATATAACCGATCACCATGACTAAAAAGATCGGAAATGTTGCATCCACACTGTAAATAAAATTCTCCATCTCTACGCCATCCCGCCTATTTTACCCTCTCGTACCGGTAAAAATAATACTCCAGATCAAAGTACGTCTGCTCCTCGCTATCCGCCGTGATCTTCCACTCCGGTCTCTCATCCAGATTCGGGAAATACGCATCTGCATCGTACGCATAGTCAATTTTCGTGATGTGCGCCACATCGCACTCATCCAGAAGCTGTCTGTAGATCGTCTCTCCGCCGATCACATAGATATCCTCACTGTCATATTTTTTTAATTCTTCATGAAGCTCATCCATGTCATGAACGACAACCGCACCCGGAACCTTATAGGTATGATCGTGTGTCAGCACGATATTGGTGCGGTTCTTAAGCGGAAGCCCGTTCGGAAAACTCTCCAGCGTTTTTCTTCCCATGACCACCACCTTGCCGGTCGTCGTCTCACGGAAAAACTTCTGATCCGCCGGAATTCTCACCAGTAACTCATTTTTATTGCCGATTGCCCAATTTTGATCCACTGCTGCTATTAAATTCATTTTTTACGCCTTTCTATTCGTGCTTACACCGCGATCGGGATATTTTTGATCTGCGATCCCGTCACGTAATCCTCGATCGTGATATCCTTTGTCGTGAACTGGTAAAAATCTTTGACATCCGGATTGAGGGTAAACTTCGGTGCCGGATGCTGCTCTCTCTTGATCAGTTCCCTGATAATCGGCACATGCCGGTCATAAATATGCGCATCCGCGATGACATGTACCAGTTCCCCGACCTTCATATCGCATACCTGCGCCAGCATATGCATCAGCACCGCATACTGGCAGACGTTCCAGTTGTTGGCGGCAAGCACATCCTGCGAGCGCTGGTTTAGGATCGCGTTGAGTGTCAGCTTCTCATCTCCCGGCTGATGCGTCACATTGAACGTCATACTGTATGCGCACGGATATAGATTCATCTCATGCAGATCCGCATGTACATAGATGTTTGTCATGATGCGCCGGCTGAACGGATTATTCTTCAGATCGTAGATCACGCGGTCAACCTGATCCATCATGCCTTCCTTGTACTGGTGCTTCACGCCGAGCTGGTAACCGTATGCTTTTCCGATGGAGCCGTCCGCGTCCGCCCACTCATCCCAGACCGTGCTGTTTAAGTCATGAATGTTATTGGACTTGCGCTGCCAGATCCAGAGCATCTCCTCCGTGCAGGTCCTGATCGCCGTCTTGCGGAGCGTGATCGCAGGGAACTCTTTTGAGAGATCATAGCGGTTCACCACACCGAATTTCTTGATCGTATAGGCGCTCGTCCCATCCTCCCAATGTGGTCTTACTTTTTCCCCCTCCGTGCTGGTTCCGTTTTCCAGTATATCCTTACACATATCCACAAAAATCTTATCTGCGAGACTCATTCCGTTCCTCCCGTTTTTCTTCCATTCTATTCTGCTAATTCTTAATTGTACTCAATTTTCCGTGAAATGACAAGGTGCATTTCTGTTGCATTTTTCCCGCAAATGGGTTATATTATTTCTTGGAATTTTACTTTATTTTGCAGAGAATAAAGATTGAACACATAAAGGAGACAGATTATGAGTCAGGCTAAAGTAGACCGCTATAAAGAAGAGAAAAAGAACCGCAAGAAGACTATGGCAAAGGAGAAGCGCCTGCATCTGCTCGCTGTTGTCTGCGGCTGGCTGGTTGTCATCGCGCTCGCAGGCTGGGCTGGTGTGTCCGGTTACCGCATCTATGAGAGCAAGAAGCCGGTTGAGACCATTTACGCCAATGTCGATGCCATCACCGATTACATGAATTCCTTAAGCACAGAAGAATAACGCAAAAGAACCCGGGGCGACTTTTCCGCACCCGGGTATTTTTCTGCCATCCTGCAATTTTTCTATGTACGCTCTTCTACTCTCCCGTCTCTGCGCCGGAGAGTTCCGCCTTCGCCAGTGCATTCTCAATCGCGTTCAACAATACCACTGATGTATACTGGTAATCCGCATTGTATGTAATTCCTTCCGTGGTCTGTTTTTCCACCACCTGATCCGCAATGTTTTCCAATGCCGGCTCCATCAGCGGATACATTGTCTCCACCGTCTCATCAAGATTGACCATGGAGACGGACTGAATCCGGTTTTCATCCACAATCACCTGCATATCCACCGCATGCTCTCCAAACTGGATCGATGACGTGTACACTCCCGCCACATACCTCATTGTCTCTACCGACTCTCCGTCCTCTTTTCCGGGCAGGAACATGAACAGCAGTAAAAAAATCAGCAGAATTCCAAGTCCTGCGAAAATCAGTGTATAAATCAGTTCTTTCATATGAAGAACCACGATCTTTGTCTTTGCACTCATCTTAAGCCTCCGCATACTGATTATTACATTATATGTGGTGTACTCTTTCCCATGACTGCTTTACTCTCAAAAACGCTTTAAAATCACAAATTGTTCAAGTTTTTCAAAAAATATAAAAAAAGGCGTTGACAAATTTTCATTCACGCTGTATGATATCAAATGTGTCCGGCAGACATAACCGGCACAACAACTTATGCGCGAGTGGCTCAGTTGGTGGAGCACGACCTTGCCAAGGTCGGGGCCGCGGGTTCGAGTCCCGTCTCGCGCTCTCTTTTAACAAAAAGGACATCCGATGGATGTCCTTTTTTGTTAAATCGAGTCCTGCCGGACCAGGTCGTTCGAGGTCTACGCTCCGCTCCGGTCGTTGCCTAACAGCGTCCACCGGACGCTGGCTTCTTCGCTACGCTTCGGTCGGCGCTCTGCTATTGAAAGCCTTGGCAATTTCTGGTTAATTAACCATTGGTCAAAAAATTTTTCTCTTATTCAAACTCATTATGCCCCAGGTTATACTTAACTTATTATAGTTAAGTCTTAGTTGGATATGGGGCATATTTCTATATCAATTACACTATTTATTTTGACCTACTGAATGGACGTTGCCAATCTGTTGCCACGAGATTATTATAGTTTGGATTAGGATGAAATGCAACAGATTCTTTAAAATTAGCACTGTTCAATATATTCTCTCAAATACTTAAACGGAAATGGAAGAACCGTATATTGACTATTACGCACAAATTCTACTGCCATCAACGGAAGAGCCTCCTCATATTCAAGTTCTTCTCCCAAAGAAATCACCTTACGCATACAACAAGCATTTGGATATGCTAATCTCTTACTCTTAGCCCCCACATAATATACAAATGTACGTCCATCTAAGTAGTCTTTCTCATTGTATTCGTACTTGATGTTTAAGAGATTTCCAATTTGGTAAGTCGCTTCAAATTCCCCTTTTCTCAGCTCGCCATCAATCCAGACTCCATACTTTTCATGTAAAAACCTATTGAATTTTGATGCAATCCCTGTGCGCATATTTAAAATCTTTTTCATTGCTTTCTTGGTAATCATTTCTGTTTCTGCAGCCACCTTACTTTTCCATTCAGAAATGCATTCCCTTGAATCAATATTATCTTTTTCAAAATCATCTATTGCTTCCAATAATAATTCTTTTGAAACTCTTTCTTTTGCATCCGTTTCCATAAGTGTATTCATTAATGCTGATATATTAGGCAATGTCTTTTCGCGTGTTAACAATATGGCATGAATATTATCAATATCCGAATACATTAATCCTTCTACCGGATTCTGTGCACCACGATGTTTGTCTTCTACAAAATCATATGCATAACAAATCTTGTTCCACTCTTCTGCTTCATCTTGATTACTATCACAAAATGTATCAAATTTCATTTCACCATTGCAATCAATTTCCAAACGATAATATTGGAAATAATTGAGTGCCTTTTTATTAACATGATTTATATGCGCTGCATTTTCACCGTATTTTGTTTTTATCTTCTTTCTAAGAACAAAGGTCCAATCTTTTCCAGAATCAAGTCTTTCCCAATCAAAAATTGAAATCATGCGTTCTCTTACATCACCTTTTATTATAAGTTCCTGAACAATCTTCTTTATATCTGGAGAACTTCCCTTTGTATTTGTAAAATGCTCGGCCTCTTCTGTTATATGCTGTACAATATATCCTTTTAAGTTATCACTGTGTAGATCATGCATCTCATTTTCAGCATAATATTCACCATCATGAATGATTCTGATATTATATGCTTCTTCCGAAAGATTTCCTACCGCTGCCTTTACATGATAATACTTCTCCAACTCCTCTTGGAGCTTTGCTACAATATCCTTTGATACTTCAGAGTTATTTTCATCTACAATTACAACACCCTTTTTCTGTAACATTTCACCATATTCAAACTCTGATATTCCCCTCTTTTCCAAATTGGAGATATCAAATTCTTGTGCATCTTCCCTCTCCACAATGTCTATGGACATATATTTAGAAAGATTATCATTCACATCTCTTAAAAACTGCTCCATTACGCCCATCTTACTTTTCCTAAAATGTGCAATATCAGATATATCAAAATTATCTACTCTAAAGTGATTATGCGGCAAGGAACCTTCCTTGTATGTAATGACATTGGTATCTGTCTTTAATTTTTTTCTAAACTCACCAGTCTTTGAATCTATTACATACAATCCGTTACTTTCTCGATCATATCTCTTGAAAGTTTTATGTTCCAAATTGAGATACATCCCTGGATCAATAACAATCTCCAAGAATCTGATAAAATTCACCTTACCTGTTAATTTATCTTTATGTCTCCATGATGGGTCATGATAGAAAAGCTTACCTGTGAGATTATTATACATAAAAGCCTCATGCTTAGGCGTTCTCATTGAATTTATCAGGAGTTGTGCAAGTAATCTGTTTTCAAAATAAAAACATTTATTGCACTGCTCGCTATCAAACAAATCAATCTTTTGGATTTTTACATCCTCATACTCTTTCATAATACTTTCTTTAAATTGCTTTTCTGTCACCTCACCCTTACGGAACAGCACCAATGCAGTTGCGCCAAAGGTCCACTGAACTGCTGCCGCCTTAAATTCATATACTGCCGAATCTAAGATATTGTATTTGTAATAATCCTTATTAGACTTCTCGACCCTAAAAATATCAAAGTCAGCATCAATATTTTCTATATTGTAGGTAACATTAATTCTGTTAGTTAACATTTTCGAAATCCTCCTTACAAATCATATGTAAATTTTCATAACAAACTGTACCATCTTCTCTTATAAGCATCGGAATCTCCACCAAGCACTGATCCACTATGGCACTCGGCTTGTAATTTTTATCTGATACAACATTTATGATATAAACCCGTTTAGCCCCTATAGCCTCCAACTTTCTCAATATATCTTTTCTGATTTCGTCTCTATCCTGCACATATGTAAACTTCCAATTCTTAAAATCAACATACACATCATCAGATAGCTTATAATCGAAGAATTCAAAATATTCCGGCACTGTTATTGGTGATAATTCAATTCCCAATTCTCTTTTCAATATAAACTTACCAGCCACTTCGCCCAATGCACCTTTATAAATATTATGAAACAACACTGGACTAAGAAGATATTCATTCATTTCAAATTTCAATGCATATCCCATTTCTTCAAAATGAGCTTTCATTCCGGGATATCTAAGTATCGCCTGCAAACCGGATTCCTTTTCACTCATTTCATAAATAGCAACTTCATCAGAATTCCCCTTTATTTTAGCTCTTTTACTGTTTTTAAATGCCACCTTGTCGTTTCCAAAATCTATAGTAACATCATTGAAATCTGAATACTGTGAGTAAATATACTGGTTCCGCTTTTCTCCACTTGTAATATAAAGTTTTTGAAGATATTCATTATTCTGCCAGTCATATGTACTTGCCGTCGGATACTGTAATACCAACGACCTTAACTGTTCCCACAACTGCATACTTTCAATAGTCCAATCCTTTGCCAACATTCTTCGAATCGTCCAAAGACCAACCGAGGATATCTTTTCCGCCTTATTAAGCATAAGGTTTTCGTCCGGAAGATAATCCTTTCCAATTGTCTCTCGCATAGATACAATTGCTTTCATTTCAGGTGATAATATACGTTTATTTATTTCACCAACATACAATTTCTCTAACAGTTCCGACTCAACAAACAAGTATATATTAGGACTCTTTACAAATGTTCTACACATACGCCCAACTGCTTGTAAAACCATTCGGCTAGCTTGCACAACTACACTCTTTAACTTATACAACTTGTTTAAAGTGAATTGGTCACTTCCTGTATAAGAACGAAACGCAAGCTTTAACATTTGGTCCTTTTCAGAATAATTCATTTCACCGTTCTCGTATAATTCCTCAATTTGAAACAACATCTGCAACAAATCATGAGATGTTATTGTCTCATCCTGATATGTATTTACTGTCATATTAGTTATATTTCCCAGATACAATGCATCGAAATCCTTATATAAGAATCTCTTGTCACCTTCGGTAAACTCTCCCAGTTGAACAACTTTTTTACCTTTCAGAATCTTATATTGTAAATTCTGTCCAGCACCTATAGTCTGATAAGATGACATAACAAATATCTTTTCTCCACATGACAATCGCTGCTGCAATTCTTCCTTATCTTGTTCAAAATTGTCGCTTTTCAAGAAACAAACACTACTATTACTCTGCTGTGTCTCCATCTGAGAGTATTCAAACAACTGCTGCAGAACGCCTTCATCCATGCCGGGATTGTTCTTTTTCGGCAATGCCATTCCCAAGTACAACATTGATTGAATATCTTCATTCCTATTAAAAATACACATTGATTGAAGTACATTGCAGTATCTTATTATCTGATATTCGTTATCTGTTATATTGGTGATAATGTTTGAAGCATAACGTGCAAATTCTGCATCCATAAATGTTTTGCAATAATCTTCTGCATTGAATCCTTGTATATTACTGCTGATTACTTCCCCATGTACATTTATCTCGCCATCTGCATAAGCGCTCCATCTTTTTTCTAATGCAGTTCTTGTTTTGTCCTTTAAATAACCCGGCGTCTTATGAAACCTGTCTTTTAACCGCTCCTTCAAATATCTCAAATCATAATTTCCAACAACTGTATCAACTTCAGCAGTTGCCGATATCCCAAACACAGTTGCTTTTCCTGCAAGGTATAACATGATTTTTTCAGGAGTATCATATACCTTAACAAATTTAAGATTTGTATTGTCATGATGAGAATCATTATCCTCAAATTCATAATACTCCATGCCAACTTGATAGAAGCTTCTATCCTCCAATATCAGTTCACGATTATTTCTAATCATTTGGCAAGTTTCACCCATCAACAAATCTCTTTGCTTATTAGTTAATTCTAATCTTTTTAGGATTGTACTAATAGCATTCTCCAAATTCATCGCATCCATGATACCGCTTCTGGAGCTATTTATAATTTCCATGTAATTTCTTGCCCATTCTATAGAAAATAACCTAAAATGCAAAAGAAATACATTAATCTCACGCAATAAACTATATAACACAATATCCTTCTCTTTGTTTCTGTTCTTGAAAAAATCATCTTTCCCCTCAAAGAAAACATCAATACGATTGTCTTCTTTATTTAAGGATGAGCGGATATACTGTGCCCCTTCTTTTAAAACCGTATGGAATGAACCATCATTAAACAAGAAAATCTGTCTCTGATCCACTAAATCTTCTTTGGTTTTTATACTTAACCTTACATGATAATTCTCTGCAATTTCTCTTGCTTCATCCATTAGTGTTGTAAATGTATTTCTATTCCCTAATTTTTCAACCTCATCCATAGCTTGTCTCATACTGGAAGAAAAATCGTTTGGATTCAAAGTACGATATATCTGACGAAACAACTGTATATAGTCTTCCTGCATTGCCAATGACTTATCAATCAGCTCACTTTGTATAGTATCCTTCGTTGCATCAAATTCATCAATAACAATTACTGCGTTTTCTATTAAATCCGAATTCAAAAACTCATAACTGGAATCAATAAGAATAGAATTTCTCTTCATAAACTTACTGACACTCATTAATATTATTTTGTAATCGTCTGTAAATACTGCAGGATATAATTGCCCAATCCATTTATATTTAGCATCAGTTCTAATAGCATTTTTTCGCTGTGTCTTTGTTTGAAATCTATTCTTTAAATGTTTAGTAATTTCATATCGAAGCTGCCTGTCCCCTTCTGTTATTCTGTCAGCCAATTCTTTTATATATTCCTTATCGGCATATCTTTTTTCCACAGCATTACGATAAAGGGAAACATCCTTGCATAATTTAAGATACGCATCCGTTTTCATTTCCTCCGGCACTTCAATCTCAAGAATTTTTTCTACAACCTCATCAAAATTAGAGCGTAATCTCAATATATTACGCTTATAAAGCTCCTCACTCCCATATGCCGCCCTCAATGCATCTTCTGGTAAATTCTTATTTAAAGTTGTCAGGTAAATGATTTTGGTATCATCACCAATTGAATCCGCATATTCTTTCATTGCCCGTGCCGAATCATAAGTTTTTCCATTGCCCGTTGGTAATTCGCACATATACAAACCATGTTCATGTTGTTGCATAACATCTAATAAGTAATCTTTCAACACCAAACCTCCTTGTGGTTGCTTATTTCTTGCATGATTGGTAACAGTAAAATTATATATAATTTTATCATAGAACGGAAAAAGAATTGCCGCATATTTGCGTCAATTCTTTTTAGAATATATTTCCATATTTTGTTTTATCAAATCAGTCATAGCATTCCTAACACTCTGTGGTTCTAATACCTCTACATATTGTAATCCTAATAACCATCCAAGCAAGATAACAGACGCAACTGCATTAAAAGTAACTAACAACATACCCTCTGTGTATTCCGAAATTGTAATCCTCTTACCAAATTGATCTATAAAAGGACCAACTAACGTATCCGGAATTCTCACAGTTATTACCTGTTCTTTTCCTGAAAACATACCCATCCGTCTTGAAACATATGTATTAGCATTAAAAATACGGAACTGGCTTTTACCAGCTCTTGGTATATCGGACAACTTGATATTATCAAGTTTATCCACTCTATAATTTCTTTCACTTAATACACCATCTTTTTCTTTTACATCATATCCATACAAATAATACCTATCATTTGCCCATATTAAAGCCCAGGGGTTCATGTTATATCGTCTATCCGACTTTTTTACCAACTTCTTATTTCTATCCCACACCATATAATCAAAACTTATCTGAACCCCCTTAGATAGAGCTTCCTGAATCAAATTTACATTATAGAGAATTTTCTTATTCTCTGCTTTTGCAATATTAATCCCTAACACGCTTCTATCCAGTTCTTCCGCATCATACAGACTCATAGTAGATTTCAATTTATCAATCATTTTGGTGGCAATACTTTTCTCAATGAAATTAGACGCATTAACGGAATCAATAATAAGTTTCATCTCTTCCTTTTCCAAAAGTCTGTTTCCAATGAAATAACGAGCATTCCTTCCACGACCGGAAATTACATCTACCCCTAATTCATTTCTTAATTGTTTTATATATCGCAGAATACTGTCTTCACTACAGTAATAACCTTCTGCATCCATGTGAACCAGAATATCTTGCATAGAAATCTGATGTTGTTCGTCTGTATATGCTGTCAGAATCTTATATAATGCCAATACTCTGTTTTTTTCGAAATCACTCACAATTTACCTCTTTCTTTTATTCAACAAGATCAATCTTATGTCTTTCACACCATTGCCTTGCTATTTTTTCATAAGCTTCATCACGATATTGGTACCACTGTTTCTCCAGATTCAAGTCATACAATTTATCCTTAAATCTTCTAAAAGCGCCTCTTCCTTGGATTGCCCCTGCCAATACATTCTGATTCTTTCCCTCCGGAAGCTCGTATATAAACTCTTCCATTATTCGATACTCGTTGATATCGTATTGTCCCGGTAACGGTATATAATCCTCAACAAATCCCTCTTTGATATCTTCAAAAAGTTCCGGATTGTCCTCACCATCCACCATTCCATCAAACAACATCAGAACTTTTTCGTTTTGGGTATCATAATAATATTCTGTTTCCATACCGGCAAATTCCATTGCCTCGATTATGTCTTCTAATTTTACTTTCATCTTTTATCCTTATTTCATGTTCTTTTTTAATTTGTTCCCTAGCCCGAGGAACATTTTTAGCATCCATTTGCATTATTCTCTAAAATATACTTTATTCTTTGTTTTTCCGTAACTTTTAAGAATATCCAATTTTGCTGCCTTCGATAACAGTCGACTTGCCGTCTTTATTTCCGCTTTCAATAATTTTGCTGCAATAGAGCTATTTATTTCTTTATTTGTATCGAGATAGTGCAAAATTATCTGCATTCTTGTCCTTTCCAATTCGGACATTGATTCGGACATTGATTCAGACATTGTCTCATTTCCTTCAAAATTTTGAGGGACATCATAGTTCAGATTCGGCATCACTACAGTAAACTCATATCTGTCTGAGCGGAATGATGGTCTTTTACTCTCATTATAATTAATTTGAAATTCATATCCACTGATAATCTTTCCAAATCCACTACCTTTACGCTCCATATATCCAAGCCGGTTGAATACATCGGCAAGAACCGGATTTCTTCTGGTAGAAGCTACTGTAAATGGATCTCTGTCTTGAATCATGGAACCATCCGGCATTCCTCCCGGGGAATAAATTTCCATTCTGTCATCATATATGTCAATATGCACTTCACTTCCATTCACCAGATAGTCACGGTGAGCCAAAGCATTAACAAGTGCTTCGTGATAACTTCGCTCTACATACTCCGGCATTTCTTCTCTTGAATTTGCAATCTTACGCCACTTCATTTTACAATTACGCTTGATGAATGCCTCTCCATTTTCAATCAGTGAAATAACACTACCTGAATACTCCACATCATCTAACGCATCAACTGCGCCACCACTTTTATTTAATCCATTCCACCTTGTACAAAATAATCTTGAACAACGAATCGGACTTTCATCCGCAAGTAATGCCCCTGCATTTGTTAATTCGCACCGCTCATTTACCAATCCAAATGAAATCTTTACCATCAAAGCTATTCCCTATCCACCTAAATTACTTATAATACCTTCTCTCCTTCACATTCAAAGGTATCCTTCAAAAAAATCCTGTATTCTCTTCTTTGTGTATTTATTCTCAACTTCTTTTAATATGTACATCGACAATTCATTTAGCGAACGAGTAAGTGCTACATAAAGCTTATTCTTGGTCTTATTCATCTCGGTATTATCGTCAAATAAATATGCCGCCAAATCGTTAGTAAGAATAAACAAACACTTCTCACCCTCCATTCCCTTTATGTAGTCTATTGATTTTACAAAAATCTTATCTTCCTGTTTTATTGGGCTTTCGTCTTCAAAAATATTTATGATAATGCCATATCTTCTTGAATCTATTTTTTCACACTTGCTCAGTAATGCCATTGCATCTTTTTTCTTTCCCGTATTCCTGTACTTTTCAATCATCTTCCCAGCATAATAATACGCTACTTTTTTTACTGTCAGAGTATCTTTGGTTGGATGATTCTCAGACAACAATGGTTCAAGCTCTTCCGCTAAATTCTCTCTCATATTATTTTTCTTGTAGTCATGCGTTTCATATACCCCTTGCTTCTGGGATATATACATCAAATCATATTTTTGACTTTCAATTAACGTGCGACAATCAATTTCACTTTCATAATATATTGACAATTGTCCGGAATCTTTTTCAGATTTCTGTTTTTCATTTTCATCTACTAAACGATTTGACAGTTCTAAATGTAATTGCGGACATCTATGGCATTCCGATATATATCTAACATTTTGCTTGTATATAGACATAAGATTCCTTAAGCATTTAAAACCTTTTAAATCCTGTTTTGGATCTCCCATCAGCAACATGGGGATTCCCATTCTACTTAATTCTTCTATAATTTCTTGCATATGCTTATCTATATCCTGTACTTCATCTATACAGATTGCGCCGCAATATTTTGCAATTGCATTTTTAATGATTACTCTGCCATTCTTTATACTTTTTGTGTCCTTTGATTTTTTACATAACACCCATTTAGCATGTTCAGGAATTACTGTTTGGTGAAGTACATTCAACTCATCAAGTCTTTTAATCTTTGCATTTTTATACTTTGCATCTTGGGGTAAATCCGAAATAGAAATTTTTTCATATTTCTTTCCATAAAGTAAATGATAATACGGTTTTATTATTTCTCTATACAGAAATGAATGAATCGTACTCACTATTATATTTTCCGGGATTTGTACATAATGTTCACATAATTTTCTACGAATGCAATCTACGGCACTATTAGTAAACGCAACGCAAAATATTTTCTTATTCTCATCTATTTGATTACGAAGAAGTATTATTTTATCTGACATCTTTGTAGTCTTTCCTGCTCCGGCCCCCGCTATATTTATTTCCACTTTATAACACCTCTTCCTGCTCTTGAGAAAGAAAATCTAATACATCTTGAATATGTTTGGGCATTTGAAATCCTTCTAATCCACCACTAGCTAAATCCTTACAAATAGTAAACATATCTGATGCTTTTGCATTTTTCCATGCTTCTGTAAGCTGCTCAGCTGTCATATTACTCCAACCGAAAACTTCTCCATATTTTTCCTTCAAAATATTAAAGTTGTCACCAGTATTTACAATTTCCGGTTCTAAGGTATAATACTCTGTTGTCCTAACACATATTTCTTTATCATCATTATACTTATCATGTCGTTTCTTTGCATCAAGTTGGTCATCATAATCTCGTATAATGCCCAATTTGTTACCTGAACCTTCATTGATTTTTTTCCAAATATTCATTATTTTCTCAAATCCCTTATGGAATGATAGCAATTCAATCTCACTCAAAGATACTTGCGAGTCAATATAAGAGCGAATTAGTAATTCTTCTGATATTCCCTCAAACAAAACACATTTCTTAGAGAAAAAAAGCTTAAAAAGATCCAAATTAGGATTCTTTGCTAAATATGCTATATCTTCATCTTCTAATTCGTCAACAAACGAAAATGCTTTTCCCTTATGTAAAACCACCACATTTTTCAAATTCATTTTATTAATAAATTCAGTACTATGCGTGGAGTAGAATAACTGAACAGTTTTATTCTTATCTGTAAATGCTTTTAGAAAACTGACCATCAATCTAGTATTGTTAATGCATAAATGAGCTTCTGGTTCTTCAATCGTCAAAACATTCAGAGCAGTATCCGAATTTTTACCAATCAACGAATTAATCAGAACAAACAACAATACTAAGTTACGATGTCCCAACCCTTGCATTGACAGTTCTTCTTCTGAATACCCTAATCTTACACTGTTTAAAATAGATTGCATTGGTGGCATATTAGGAAGAATATTAATATGTGAAAAAAACTTCTTTGCCTCTTTTAGCTCCGATGTATCTTGCCAGTTTATTATGTCATTGATATCACTAATTTTTTTTAAAGACTCAAAGAAATGGCTATATTCTTTTTCTATTTTTAATTTATCCTGATCTGAAAGTCCATCTTTCAATAAATCAACCAAAAATTTTGAACCTAATTGATTTTTAGTTCTTGAAAAATCGTCTCTTTCTGCCTCAAGAGCCTCATATTTGAACTGCTTTAATGTGTCATATGATATATTACTGCCATCAGAAACCTTTACTGAGTAATTATAATATTCTACTGGTAAGAGATTCATTTTAACCTCATTCAAATTCGCATCATTGATTTCATTCTCAGATACAATTTCCTTTACCATTCTGAATATATCTTCACAACTCTTAGGTGCAAACTCATATTTTATACCATATTGAATTTTCCCATCTCTAATTTCATATGACAAATCCTTGACATAATACTCCTCCGCACCACTTGCCTGAATATTAACTTCAACACTTACTATTGGCAATAATTCTACAAATTGCTCAATAGTAATCTCGTCATTCTTAATTTTATTCTGGTTTTCAATAATTTTATTGTAATAACACTTTTTAGTTTCATTATTTATATCAGACCATGATAATTTCTTACTGATATGTATATTATCATCGGTTAAAAAAGGAAGCGTAATTGCTTTTAAGAAATTACTCTTACCACTATTGTTTTCTCCTATAATTGCAACTGTTTCTGCTAAGCCTATGTCTATATTCCTTAAATTCCTATAATTGCATACTTTTACATGCGTAATCTTCAAATCTTCACTTCCTTTTCACAATACAGCTATCAATTGTTAAGTAGATATATTTTTAAATAATGCCTTCTCCAATCACTCTTTGTACTTCCTCCGACTTTATCAACATCCTCATCTTCTCACTACCATCATCAATCTCAGGCTTTCCACACCTAAGACTATCCGTATGTTCAGATACACAACAATCCTTATACCAGCATTCACCCATAAGCTGCCCCTTAACAGACCACTTCTCGTTTTGTGTAAATTCACCCACCAATGATTTCATCACACGCTCTGTAGAGTATCTCTTAAAACCTGCCAAGTACTGTAATGTCTTCTCATCATCAATCTTTGACAAGTTGATTCTATGATTCTCAATTGCTGATAAAACCTCTTCACGAATTTTGATTTTATCTGTCTTTCCGGTACCTGTCCATGCCACCAGCTTATCAAAAGCAAGAATCAGGTATTCAAAACAAATCATATCCAGAATGATAATCTTCCCTTCTGCCTTATCTTCTATTGATTTCAACATACGATACTTATTACGAATATCCTGATTATCAACCACACAATCAAACGCAATATAATACTTATCGTCCTCTTTAATGTCTATCTCTGCCAATGCATCCAATAAGCCCTGATTGCTTTCTTTACTTTCGACCACAAGTGCATCATCAAAGAAAAGCTGATTGACTAACTTCCAGAAGTGGAGTCCAGCACCAGTGTCTTCTGTCCATAAATATTTCATATCACAACTCCTCTTCCAGTGTTATCCTATTATTGCCAAACTTCAGCACCTTAAAACTCTTATCTGAAACATTGAGGCCATCACAATTTCGTAGGAAAAGCATATATTGATTCGACGGCTCAAAATTAATAAAACGTCTGATCTCATCATTAATCAAATTATCTGCATTATCGACTACAATAAAACTATCTCTGCACTGTTCAATCGATTCTGAGAAATTATCTGATTTGTAGTTAAACAACTTTATAGCTTTGTATTCATTAGTTAATCGTAGATCTTCTAACATTTCATAAAGCACTGTTTTTCCAGTACCACTATCTCCACCAACAAGAGTAATCCTGTCATCAAATTCTAAATCGTATGAAAATGGATCTGCTTTAAATGTAATATTCTTATAAATCATCTGCTTCTCTCCTTTCATACTCCTTACTCCACCAGGCATTATAACCTCTCCCTCCGGTCACTATATCAGAATCATTGAATCTGATTTGCACATCATCCGGGATATCAAAAAGCGTTGGTCTGGACATGTAAATTTTTATATTATCCATAGAAAAAATGATTCTAAGTACATTCGGACCACATTCTTCTACATTTACTACCTTATCAGGATGCTTTACGATATTAAGTAATGTCTTGCAGCCAGATGACAAATTACGGATTGTACCTAAACCATATTTTGTTTCAATGTGCTTGTCTGGTGTCAGCTTTGCCTCATCTACTTTCTGAATGAGATTTATTTCATATTGGGACATTTCTTCATTACTTGTATTCAAATTGAAATACAAATCGTTTTGAAGTATCCAGTCGTTGGAATCTTTTTTTTCTGTATATATATATATCATTCGGTGTCACTCCTTCTCTCTATCATAATCAGGAACAAATGTTGCCATTTCTTCATAATATCCAGCAATACAATTTAAGTTATCACCTATCTTTTTGAATATCTCCACAAACATCTCTAAATCAACAACTTCATTTCCATAATTTTCGATATAAAAATGATATTCGTCATCGGCATTAAACGGATACCGTGAAAAATCCATATTTTTCATCTTTGCATTAGCATTATGATCTTTATCTATTTTGTCATATAATTCTAAAATATAGTCGTTCAGTTCTTTTGTCATTTCCTTAAATTGTTTTCGTTGTTCTTTATCGGTTTCAAAACCTATCATACGTTTCTTTACTGTGTTCCATATTTGCCTGATATCGTGACCTCCACAAAATGACTCTTTCATGTTCAGCAACATATCCAAAGACCAGTTTATAGATTTTAGATACAACTCTATTGCATGGTTTGCCGAAAACAGCATTGGGAAAACTACAATATCCGCCTTTTTATCTCCATTATCCTGCAAACAATCTTGTGCAAGCATTATCGCTGCCTTCATGTATCCATCAGCAATAATCATCATATCATGAATGGGTTGATGCTGTCTGGTTCTCCAATTCATATATGCTGTTTTGTCTATATCTACATTATACGAAAAAATCTTTTCCATTCATTCACCTACTTTTCAAAACTATATATTTAAATTTCTAAAATGCCTAAAATCTATAAAATATCAACCAAATACCTTCCACCAATTAATGAAAATAACACTTTTGATGAAAATAATCTTTCACCCATACTGGAAAACCCAGCAACAGTCATAGTCCAATCACTGTACTCATTCGGCAATCTATAACATATCGGCTTATCATTTTCAGAGATTGTTACTAATGGGGTCCTATTCTGTGAAAATCCAACTGAAAGAACATAAAACTCATTCTGTCCACTATGTAATGGCAACATAGGTTGCTTGTTAATATCCTTATAAACCTTTGCGCCTCTTTGATTATAAAAATAATCTTTTCCATTTTCTACTATAGGATCAATCGGTAATTTGTTCCTCATTATTTTATAACGTTCGTTCAAGCTCTCGCAGACAAAAGCATTATAATATTCTGGTTGCATTTCTATCTTACTATTACGAATCTCATCTGCATCTGAAAAATGATTCATAAATTGAAGAAGTGCTACAAAAGCCACCAAATCATCCGAATAAATTCCAGAAAAAGATTTGTACCAATAGTCATTATTCTCACAAATTACCCTATATAATTTTTTATACAAATCAAGCTGTCTTTGATTCAATGCAAACCAGCCCGAATCTAAAAGTGTCTTCTTCATTTTCCCATCTTTATAATCTCCAGTTAACGATATCTTCAATGATTGCATCAATCGAGATATCAATCCAGCAAGAATATCAGCCATTCTGATTCCAACATAATCCTTAGAATCTTCTTCGATGACATTTTTAAGTCCTACATTCTTTGCAGAATTCAATGTATGCGATTCTTTTCCTTCTCGGTCAATCATCAACTGATATTCATTAACATTCATCTCTGTCAACAATTTCTTAAATCCATCAAAAGGTGCAAAATAGGACCAATCTAATGTTTCGGGTACCTCTGTGTCCTCAAGCAGTAAAAGTATTTCCTGAAATGCTTGATTCTCATGCTCTTTCAAAGCAGTATTCGCTTGATTTTTAATAATCCTATCTTCTAAAAAAGACCGTAGTTCTTTAACAAATATTTGTGGCTCTTTATAAATTGCTTCTATCACATTTTGTGGTCGATATACATTGATAGCCTTAATTATTGAGTATTTCATGTAATCAACATCAACAAACATAGAATTATGATAATTTACAAACAGCTGGCTAATAACATACTCTATTTTGCTAAACACAGAGAAATAAATAATTATTTTCTCGTCAAATAGTGATACAAGGTCTTCATATAACTCAATCGTACGATTATTAAGAGAAGCAAACCCAAGCCTAAAATCTTTTGCTTTCATAGTCTGACTCTTTAATTCTCCGTCTTTTTTTCTATAATCATACTTCGATTCAAAAGCAAGGTATCTGTCAGAAATACATTTATCATCTTCTGCTTTCCACCCTACAATTCCTGTTATGAAATTATCATAGTAATTATTCGCGGTAACAGTTTCATAATTAATCTTTCTACTATGTTCTGTTTCATCATAGAAAAAAATGTACTTCATCTTCAGCACCTCCCTACTGATTATTTTTTGAATCACCATAATGTATCGAATCTTCTGCCACCTTCATCACCTTATACTCTGGCTCATATTGATAAATCTTTACAGAATTATCTACTTCATTTTCTTCATCTTCTGTTACGGAATACTCCTCAAAATTCTCCACCTGTTCCATAACTTTGTTGAATACTTCCGGACTATACTGTGGTGGATAACCATTCTTCACCAAGCAGATTTTTATATCAAGTTTTAATTGGTTACGAACATTCTGATTATTGAGCCAATCTGCAAATGAGGATTTTGTATCGGCAAATCCAAAGATGGATTCAAACATATTTGTTTCGTTTTTTCTGCCATTCTGTTACATATATTATTTTGGCCCGCTGATTTTCTGTTGCCAATTTGTTGCCACTTCAAAGCAAGCATAGCATAAGTGTTTCACAATCGTTATTTTGAAAAGACTGCATCATTTCTGGAAAGAAGATATACACAATACTGGTTCATGCTAATTCCTTCTCTTTGCGAATGTTCTGCCAGTGATCTGTGCAGGCTCCGAGGAATTCTCAGCTTAAACTGACCGGAATAATCTTCCAGACTGTCTGGTTCATGAATCTCCACGCCATCTTCCAATGCAGCTTCAAGCCACGCCTTTTTCGCATCCAGTGCATTCGCCACCGCACTTTCTACAGTTTCACCACAGGTAATGCAGCCAGGCAAATCCGGATAAGAAACCACAAATCCACCTTCATCTTTATCTTCTACAATTTCCATACGATAAGACATTGCCATGTAATCATTCAGCGTCTTCATCATTCTTCGCCTCGCTTTCTACAATCTGCCGCACCATTTCCACATAAACTTTCTTGATTGGTTCATGCTTCGGTATTGTAACTGGCATACAGCCCTGTTTTCTGAACGTATAATGACTGCTTCCGCTTCTCGGTGCATTCATCTCATATCCGTAGCTTTCCAATATTCCGCAACTCTTCAAACCGGAGGTCTTTCGATAAATTGCATATATGTGTTATCAGTTTATCCCACTTTGACATTCTTTATATCTCTTGATTTTATTTTATGTGGTATCGCATTTGGTGTCAACTTTTTTATTGTATGTCGCCTAAAAATCTGCATAAATATTTCAAATTTAGTGTTGACAAATTGTAACTCATGTTGTATGATATCAAATGTGTCTGGCAGACATAACCGACACAACAACCTATGCGCGAGTGGCTCAGTTGGTGGAGCACGACCTTGCCAAGGTCGGGGCCGCGGGTTCGAGTCCCGTCTCGCGCTCTCTTTTAATAAAAAGGGCATCCGATGGATGTCCTTTTTTGTTAAATCGAGTCCTGCCGGACTCGAACATTCGAGTTTCTTCGCTCCGGTCCGGTCGTTGCCTAACAGCGTCCACCGGACGCTGACTTCTTCGCTCCGCTCCGGTCCGCGCAGAACAGACGTCCACTGGACGTCTTGCTTCTCCGTTCTACTCCGGTCGTTGCCTAACAGCGTCCACCGGACGCTGACTTCTTCGCTCCGCTCCGGTCCGCGCAGAACAGATAAATCTATTTGCCCTTGTCTAATGGCATAATGATATTTCGTTAAAAGTTAAATCAAAAAAGACATCAAATTCTACCTGTCAAAGTAGATTGATGTCTATTTTTACCTATAAAAAATGGGCACTGCCATATCAGCGGCTGCCACACAGGCAGCTTATGTTACATATATTCACACACTAATATGGGCTTACATACCCCTCAAATTTCTATTGGTGTCCTAACATATAGTATGTGAAAATACAAGCGTTTATTCCCATTCTGCTCCGTATTTTATACCAATATTTTCAACACTATATGTCTTATTTTCCGAACTTTCTTGAATGACATTCGGCTTCCGATGGATGTCATTTTTCCATACCGAGTCCTTCTCCTTTACTTGCAGGACTTACAATACAGTTCCGCCCACATCGGCACAAATCCCGCCCCAAGTGCTACTCTCTGCGATGCTATATGTGACATTGAGGTGCCATAAAACGGAAGTTTCCCGCGCTTTAAGATCTCGTTTTTCAGGACCGCAACAAGCATGGAACCTATTCCAAGTCCTTCTGCCTCCGGCATCACATTAATTCCAATCTGCCACATGCTGTCGCTGTCGCTTGTAGCGCCCGCCATGCCAAGAAGGACGCCATCTCTGTAAGCTCCTACCCCAATTTCATCCTTGGGCAGCTCATGAAAGAGAAATGCTTCTCCAAAGCGTTCATCTCCTCTGAATGGCTCCAGTTCTTCTCCCTCAAAGATTCGGATCTCATAATCTTTCGTGTCTACCTCGGACATTTCGGTCGCAATATAAAATGGATGAGCCTGTGCAATCTGGCAGTGGAACATTTTTAAACCTGCTTCCAGCTCATGTAAAGCTTCCACGTCCATGAACCAGGCGCCGCTTCTGTCTTTAAATGTTTCCCTCACCCATGCAATAATATCCTTCTTACCGGATGCAAGAATCTTGCCATTGATGCAGGCAATCTTCAGAAAACATTCCCCTTCTTCAAAAATCCTGCGTCCCTGCAGCGGGGTATACACCGTGAAGATATTTTCCCTGCTGGTAACTGCTCCTTCCTCTGTACAGAAATCAATCGCCAGCTGCTTTACCAATATCTCGTTCATACTTTTCCACAATTCTTTTCTCTCTCCGCCATCCAGCGCTCTTTCGTCATTATATTTCGATGTTCGGTACGCGCTTCCTTCATTAACGGCACGGATACCTTTTCCCGTGTGTGATGATATACAAAGCCAATCTTCTCCTGCACTCTTTTTGACTTCTGATTGCCCTCAAAATATCCGCACCATATGGTATTCATGCCGAGATCTTCAAATCCATGACGGATCATTTCTCTTGCTGCCTCCGGCATATAGCCTCTTCCCCAGAAAGGTTTTCCAAGCCAGTACCCCAGCTCACATTCCTCGTCATGATTTTCCGTATCGTTATGTCTGTTTAATATCAGTTCAATCGCACCGATTGCTTTTGGATTTCCCTTTTCGCAGATCGCATAGCACTCTCTGCCGTTTAGTACATTCCGGATCACATCCAGGCTTTCCTCTCTTGACCGGTGCGGCGGCCATCCTGCAATCGGACCAACCTCCGGGTCTTTTGCATATTCAAATAAACTGTCCGCGTCTTCCTCTGTCCACTTTCTCAATAGCAGCCGTTCCGTTTCTAACATATCGTATTCCTTTCCATTCCCTGCCGCGTAAACCTGCCCGCTTTCCAAACAGAAACGGTTCTACTCCGCACACTGTTCTTTTGCTTCGGCATCGGGTCCTAACATTCCCAGCTTAAAATGTCTTCTGCAGAGCGCCACATAGCTGTCGTTTGCTCCTAACATGACCTGCGGGCCAGAGCGCACAATACCATGCTCGTTGTATCTCGTATTACAGGTAGCTTTTCTGCCGCACCAGCACACCGTCTTTAACTCCTGGATCACATCCGCAATCGCAATCAGACGCTCACTCCCAGGGAACAGCAGGTTACGGAAATCTGCGCGCAGTCCATAACAGACCACCGGCACATCCATAAAATCCACAATATCAGACAGAAAATCCACCTGCTGCGGCGTGGCAAACTGCACCTCGTCTACAATGATGCAGTCATATCCGCGAATCTCCTCCTCCTTCATCTGCTGCAGTTCTTCTAACAGAATGCAGTCATGTTGAAGCCCGATCCTTGAATATACCGTCCGCTCGCCATCTCTGGCATCGATCGCCGGTTTACATAACAGCGCTTTCTGTCCCACTTCCTCATAGTTAAAATGCGTCATCAGCGCATTTGCCGTCTTAGAACTTCCCATTGCACCATAGTAATAATATAATTTTGCCATCAATCCACCCTCTGTCGCTGCCTGCCGCCCACTTCCTGCATACAGTCATTTTCTTATTAAAAAGCGCTGTGCGCCACTTCTATCCATTATACCTGTACTTTTCTGCACCGGCAAGTACCTTTCCATTCTCCCGTGTCCACATTCCATTTCTCCCGTGTCCACATTCCATTCTTCTTGCACACCACCCATTTTTTCGCTATAATATCTTGTGCACGATTTACGAAAGGCATAGGATGATGATATATGAATAAAAAAGATATCTTGGAGTTAAAAAGACGTTTTAAAAAAGATGCCTGCACCTTCACCAGACTCTGCGGCTGCTACGTCGACGCAGACCGCAACAAGGTCACAACCTTCGGGGAGACCTTCTTAAATCTGGAGGATGAGGAATTCTATAAATACCTGGAAATTGCCAAAAAGGTTATGTCCGGCACGATCGACAACAACATTCTGGAACTGGAATTTCCGACTGCCGAGGAAGCACCGGGCGGAAGACAGCAGTTTTTGATGGGTCTGCGCGAGAGCGCATTAAAAAACGATGACCTCATGGACACCTTCTATGATCTTGTCATTGAGAATTACAGTTATGTCGGGAATTATCTGATTCTGGTGTTCCATGATGCCTATGATGTGATGACGAAGACCTCCGACAACAATAAGCTGGACGAGTCCGAGGAAGTCTACGAGTATCTGCTGTGCGCCATCTGTCCGGTTACCCTGACCAAGCCGGGACTTGGCTACCGCGAGGACGAGAACCGCATCGGGCCGCGCATCCGCGACTGGGTGGTCGGCGTTCCGGACACCGGTTTCGTTTTTCCGGCATTTACCGACCGCAGCAGCGATATTCACTCCGTGATGTTCTACACCAGGGATACCAAGACACCGCACGCGGAATTCATGGAATCCGGTCTCGGCTGTGGCACCAAGCTGACCGCCACCGAGAAAAAGCTGACATTCCAGAGCATCGTCAAAGAAGTCATCGGTGAGGATGAGGAAGAGAGCGACGCTGTCTTCGGGGATATCCAGGAAAATCTGAACAATATGATTCCGGTCACGGAGGACGAGACGGTGGAACCGGAACCGGTCATCGTCACCAGATCCGCCATTGCAGATGTCCTTGCAGAAAGCGGTGTCACCGAGGAACAGGCAGCCGTCATTGAGAACACCTATGAAAATGTATTTGGCGAGGAACTTCCGGAAGCCGGACAGTTAGTTGATCCGAAGCTTGTGGAAGCCAACGGAAAGCGCAAAGAAAAGCTGGAGCTGGTAAAGCAGGTGGAAAACTTAAAGCAACAGCTCGAGGAGACGCGCTCCGTTCCGGTCTCGGAGGGAGATGCCGATGGCGAAGATGTCCCTGCCGTCAAGACCTACGATGTCATCCTGCGCGTCAAGCCGGAAAAAGTCGGACAGATTCACTCCCAGGTCATCGACGGGCAGAAATGTCTGGTCATTCCGATGGACGAAGATGAGCACGCCGCTGTCAACGGTGTCAATACCACCGTATAATACGGATCGATGCAATCGATGACGCATGGAATATGTTCCATACCGGCAGAAGCCAGCAGTGACGGCATTCATGCCACCGTATCCTATTTTGCATAAAACCCGTCATGAAATGATTTCCTTTCTCATTTCATGACGGGTTTTTCATAACAATCCTGTTTCAGACGCAGGCACAGCGTTTATTGCGTCAGCCGCTCTCTGATATACTGCTCCATCTCATCCTTCGGTATGCCGAGTGTGAGCGAGAGTTCACTGTACAGTTCATTCTCCGCTGTCCGCATGTAGCGCTCGTCCAGCGCCGTGATCTTCTTTCCCTGTGCCGTGCGCTCCTGTTTTCTGATGTATAGTGTCTTTACAATGCTGACCCACGCACGGTAATCGCAGGTGTTCATTGCCTCCTTGTATCTCGCCTCTCTCTGCCTGTCATCCGGCACCCAGAGCTGCTCGATCTTAGGCATATCCTCAATCAGCTGATCCGCTTCCTCCCTGGAAATCACTTTGCGCATCGTAATCTTCTGATTGTCCGTCGGTGCATAGATCCTTCCACTGCCATCGCCAACCGGGGCAAGAACATAATACAAACGGTCTTTATCCGCCCCGGAAATGTCAATGTGGGTAATATCCTCAATCCGGCATACACCCTTCACTCCATACACAATATACTCACCGATCTCAAACATCTTCCCCGATTCTCCTTTCATCACAGTTTTAAAGCATCCATTTCTATTTTAACACGAAAAATCCCGATTTAATCAATATTTTCCGCTTTTTTCCAATTTTCGTAACTATTGCCAGAAAACAGGCGGCGTATGATTGTACATATTTGCCAAAATAGGAAGTAAAAAAGACTCCTGTCACAGAATTTTTGCGCCGGGCGCGGTCATGCGGCATGCTTCCAATTTGCGCGGTCACGCATCTTCACAACGTATTTTTGTGTGACAGGGATGAATTCTCCCAATCGAGTAGGAGGCGGTGTGTTGTTCACGTCTGTCCAAAATCTCTGCATCCGCTTTTTCAAATTGTTCGAACAGAGCCTTTTGTTGTTCTGTTTCGAGATGCACAACAGTTTCAAGCAATTTGTCTTTGTCTGTGCCGTTTAATATACGTTGCACTATTTTTTTAGCATGAGCATCTTTATACGATCTTAATACAGCAAACCAGATCATTACACCTTTTTTTTGTATTTCACGTTATACTCTTTGTAAACAAGCAGAAAAAGGAGAAGTATATATGCTTGAAATTATACATAGAAAAAAACGGCTGTCATCCTTTAAGCTGATCGCTCTGGGTTTTGCCGGAGTCATTGTACTTGGAGCACTTATCTTGATGCTACCATTTTCATCAAACACCGGATCTGTTACACCATTTCATGAGGCACTGTTCACTTCAACCTCCGCTGTTTGCGTTACGGGGCTTGTTGTGCAGGATACAGGCAGCTATTGGTCCGCTTTCGGGCAGGCGGTGATTTTGCTGCTTATTCAGATAGGCGGACTTGGCGTTGTGACGGTTGCTGCAACATTTGCCATGCTTTCCGGCAGAAAAATATCGCTGATGCAACGCAGCACCATGCAGGATGCCATTTCAGCCCCAAAAGTCGGCGGCATCGTTCGCCTGACTCGCTTTATTGTACGTGGGACTTTTCTGATCGAACTTATCGGAATGGTTGCCATGCTACCGGTATTTTGCAGAGATCACGGTTTCAAAGGAATTTGGATGGCGGCGTTTCATTCGGTCTCCGCTTTTTGCAATGCAGGATTCGACATACTCGGCACCACCGAAAACAAATATCCATCTCTTACGGGATACGTCGGAGAGCCGACAATAAACATTGTAATTATGATTTTAATCATCGTGGGCGGCATTGGCTTTTTGACTTGGGATGATATCTGTACAAACAGGTGGCATTTCAAAAAATACCGTATGCAAAGCAAGGTAATATTAGTAACATCGGTGATTCTTATTATCGTCCCCGCAATATTTTTTTTCCTCTTCGATTTCACAGGACTGCCGCCCGGTGAGAAGATCCTTGCCTCGCTTTTTCAGTCTGTCACACCGAGAACCGCCGGATTCAACACCGCCGACCTTACCGCCATGACTGAATCTTCCAAAGCAATTATGATCCTGCTGATGCTTGTCGGCGGCTCACCCGGTTCCACCGCCGGCGGTATAAAAACGACTACGCTTGCCGTTCTGATCTTGAACGCATTTTCCGTCTGCCGTAAAAAAAACGATACTGAAGTCTATGGCAGACGGCTTGAATGCTCGGCGGTAAAAAGCGCCTCAACCATCGCCGTAATATATTTCCTGTTATTTTTTATCGGCGGCATTATTATCAGCACGGCAGAAGGCATGCCGCTTAGCGCCTGCCTTTACGAAACGGCATCCGCCGTCGGAACGGTCGGCCTTACGCTCGGCGTAACGCCGCAGCTCAGTGTTTTTTCTCAGTTTATTTTGATCGTCTTAATGTATCTGGGAAGAGTCGGTGGACTTACCCTGATCTATGCGGCGATCTCTAATAAAAATCAGAGCGGTGCAAAACTGCCGCTCGAAAAGATCACAGTCGGATAAAGGAGTTACTGTTATGAAAAACATATTGTTGATAGGTCTCGGCAGATTCGGTAAGCATATTGCTTTACAACTGAACAAACTCGGGCATGAGGTGATGGCAGTAGACAGCAACGAAGAAAGAATAAATGAAATCCTGCCGATCGTCACCAATGCACAGATCGGCGACAGCACAAATACGGAGTTTTTAAAGTCGCTCGGTATCGGCAACTTTGATGTATGTATCGTCACCATCGGAGGTAATTTTCAAAACTCACTTGAAACTACTTCTTTGCTGAAAGAACTCGGTGCAAAATTAGTTGTGTCCCGCGCCGAGCGTGATGTACAGGCAAAATTCCTTCTGCGCAACGGAGCGGACGAGGTCGTTTACCCGGAAAAACAGGTGGCAAAATGGGCTTCTATTCGGTATACCGCCGACCACATTCGGGATTACATCGAGGTTGATGATTCTCATGCCATTTTTGAAGTAGAGGTACCAGAGGAATGGATCGGCAAAACCGTCGGAGAGCTCGACATCCGCAGGAAATACAGCATCAATATTATGGCGACTAAGGAGAACAGAAAAATCAATATGGCAGTCTCGCCGGAAACTGTTCTTACAGACAAGATCACACTTTTGGTTCTCGGTGCTTATAAAGAGCTGCAAAAGTGTTTTCGCATTTAATAGAGGTGAACGGCATTGGCTGAACTATTGCTGATTATCAGCTTGCTTGGCGTATTTGCTTTCGGCTTTTATCTTATGAGCAGGCTGGACCAATTTCTTGAGAAAAACAGGAAGGCGCTGTTAAAAGAGAACAAATTCCGTGAGTTTTCCGAAATTTTGCTGCCGCAAGGACTGTCCGACAGTGAGATATTAAGCGAGATCCGCCATTTTCGGGAAACACACGGAAAAGTCGATATTATCCTTTCTGACGGAAAAGAGGATGCGTTTTAGTTTACGGTAGAAGATTTCACGATTTTGTTGTATAATGAAACCAAAAAGGCGGTGAAACCGATGCAAATACAAACCGAACAGCCAAAAAACGGTGCGGACGAGCATATCCTTGTCTGCCTTTCCTCTTCACCGTCCAATGCACGGATCATACATACCGCCGCAAAGATGGCTAAGGTTCTTCATGCAAAATTTACCGCCATCTATGTGCAAACCGATTCGGTTGAAAGCGAAAAAAATCGGCTGCGGCTTGAACAAAACATTCAGCTTGCGCAAGGGCTTGGCGCTGAGATCATTATGACGCACGGCGAGGATGTGCCGCTACAGATTTCGGAATATGTCCGGCTTTCAGATGTGACCAAAATCGTGATCGGACAAAGCAGCGCCCGCCGCAGAGGACTGTTTGGAAAACCCACCCTAACTGAAAAACTGATTTCGGTCGCTCCCAATGTGGATATTCATATCATTCCAGACGCACTGAACTATGTAAGACCGCACCGGCGCCGTTTGCTTTTCGGTGCAGAAACACCTTCGTTGCGGGATATTGGCGTGACCGTTCTGTCACTTGCCGTATGCACGGCGATCGGTTTTTTGTTCGATCATCTCGATTTCCCCGACACAAATATCGTTACGGTCTACATTCTCGGCGTACTGATGGTCTCCGTTTTGACCAAAGGATATCTTTGCAGTATGGCAGGCTCGCTTTTAAGTGTTGTATTGTTCGGATTTTTCCTTACCGAACCACAGCTATCATTCAAAACCTATGCTGTAGGCTATCCCGTTACCTTTGCCGTCATGCTGGTAGCTTCCGTTCTCACCGGCACGCTTGCCTCGAAGCTTAAGGATCATGCGAGACTTTCAGCTCGTTCTGCGTTCCGCACGCAGGTGCTGTTCGACACCGACCGTCTGCTGCAAAAAGCGAAAAGCAACGATGATATCTTAAGTGTGACCTGTATGCAGCTCTCCCGGCTGCTTGACCGCAGTATTGTTGCTTATACAAAAAGTGAAAATGGAATGTCGACCGGACGGCTTTTCGCCGAAAAAAAGTACACATACTCTGAAAATCTGCTGAACGCTGCAGAACAGAAAGCCGCAGAATGGGCATTTCAAAACGGTCGCCGTACAGGAGCAACAACAGCACAGTTCGGAAAATCCGAATGTCTTTATCTTGCGATCCGTGCAGGGAGCAGAGTCTATGGAGTGATCGGAATACCGATGAGACCTGAAAAGCCCGATTCATTCGAAAACAGCATCGTGCTGTCAGTTGTGAACGAATGTGCTCTGGCAATGGATAATACACACAACGCTGCTGAAAAAGAACGGGCAGCAGATCTTGCAAAAAGCGAGCAGCTGCGCGCCGACCTTTTGAGGTCGATCTCACATGATCTACGCACGCCTCTTTGCTCGATTTCAGGCAATGCGGACACACTTTTGCATAACGGAAACTGCTTGGACGAAACGACAAAGCAACAGATATATAAAGATATATATGACGATTCCGAGTGGCTGATTGACGTAGTGGAAAATCTGTTGTATGTTACACGGCTGAATGACGGACGCCTGAAGCTGGAGCTTACCAACCAGCTTGTAGACGAAGTGATCAGTGAAGCCGTTTCACATTTGAAGCAGAAGTCTGTCGGGCACACGGTAACGGTGAAGTGTGACGATTTGATTCTTGCACGCATGGACGCACAGCTTATCGTACAGGTCATCGTCAATCTTATCGACAACGCTTTGAAATATACCGAACAAGGCTCGGAGATCTGCGTAAGTGCAGAAAAGCAAGGAAAATACGCCGTGATCCGTGTTGCAGATAACGGTAGCGGAATCCCCGACGATATGAAATCGCATATTTTTGAAATGTTTTACACTGGAAAAAGTACAGTTGCCGACAGCCGCAGAAGCTTTGGGATCGGTCTTACCTTATGCAAATCGATCGTAGAACTGCACGGCGGAACGCTGACGCTTAGGGATAATGTGCCGTGCGGCTGTGTATTTACCTTTACTTTACCGCTTAGCGAGGTGACTCTGAATGAATAAACCGCTTATACTTGTTGTGGAAGACGACCGCCCAGTCCGCAATCTGATCGTAACAACATTAAAGTCGCACGATTACCGTTATCTGACTGCGGAGAACGGACATGGTGCGATTATGGAGGCGACCTCCCATAACCCTGATATCGTTCTGCTGGATCTGGGTCTACCGGATATTGACGGCACACAGGTGATCGAAAGCATCCGCTCATGGTCGAATATGCCCATTATTGTGATCAGTGCGCGTAGCGAGGATCGTGATAAAATTATGGCACTTGACGCCGGGGCGGATGACTATTTGACAAAGCCATTTTCCGTAGAAGAGCTTTTGGCACGGCTTCGTGTCACACAAAGAAGGCTGTTGCTCCTGCAAGCAAGTGGCGATGCCGACACCCCAATTTTTGAAAACGGCGAGCTTAAAATTGATTATGCCGCTGGTTGCGCTTACTTAAAAGGGGAAGAATTGCATCTTACCCCGATTGAATACAAGCTTTTATGTCTGCTCTCCCATAATGTCGGAAAGGTTCTGACGCACACCTATATCACACAGCAGATCTGGGGCAGCAGCTGGGAAAACGATATTGCCTCGCTGCGGGTGTTTATGGCGACACTGCGTAAAAAACTGGAGCTGCAAAAGGACAGTCCGCAATACATTCAGACGCATATCGGCGTTGGTTATCGGATGCTGCGGGTAGACTGAGAAAAGCGAGAAAACAAGAAATTGAACCGATATGCAATAGAAAATCCTTTCGGAATTCAAGAGCGCAATATCCGCTTGGTACGGAATCATCATCACCTACGGTATGGTGCTTGGTTTTGCTGTGGCAATATACCGTTTGATTTTCGAATGGGATAATAACAAAAACGACCTGCTTTCTGTTTTAGTAGTCAATCCAGGCGGCCTTGCCATTTACGGCGAAGTACTTGGCGGTGTCGTAGTTGCATTGATTTACCGTAAAGAAAAACGGATTTCCCCTTTTGGGCGCTTCACTCACCGTTAATATCACAGGTGCTGTCCGGCTACCTGATTATTTTCGGTATCGTTACAATTTTTATTATCTGTAAAAGAAAGGCGATGCGGCAATGAGAAAAGAATGGACTTTATTTTTTACCTTTCTTAAAATCGGCGCTTTTACCTTCGGCGGCGGATATGCTATGATTGCGTTGCTTGAAAACGAATTTGTAGAACGCAAGAAGTGGATCAAAAAGGACGACTTTCTGAATATGGTAGCCATTGCCGAGTCTACACCCGGACCGGTTGCAATCAACAGCGCCACATATATCGGCTACAAAATTGCAGGCTTGTTCGGTGCTGCGGCGGCTACCGTGGCGGTTTGTATTCCTTCGTTTACCGTAATTTTTTGCATCTCACTGTTTTTTGATCAATTCTTAAGCCTTACATGGGTTTCCCGTGCTTTCCGCGGAATACAGGTATGTGTGATCTATCTGATTTCCTCTGCCGGGCTGAAAATGCTGAAAACCATTGAAAGAAATGCCTTCAACACGGTCATTTTGCTGTCGGTCATTGCTGCAATGCTGGCGTGCACTGTTTTCGCCGTTTCTTTTTCTTCCGTTTACTATATTCTGATTTGCGGTACAGCAGGACTTGCGATTTTCTTCCTGAAAAAACTGCGGAAAGGAAACGGCAATTAACAATGATCTACCTGAAATTATTCCTGAATTTTTTAATGATCGGTGCCCTTTCCTTCGGCGGCGGATACGGAATGGTTTCCCTTGTAAGAGAAACAGTCATTTCAAACGGCTGGCTAACGGAAAGCGAATTCTTAAATTTCATTGCCGTTTCGGAATCGACGCCCGGTCCGCTTGCCGTTAATATGGCGACATTTATAGGTTCCACGCAAGGTGGCATTCTCGGCTCGTTTCTTGCTACGCTCGGCGTTGTTCTTCCGTCTTTCATTATTATACTTTTAATTGCGGCGGTACTCAAAAACCTGATGAAATATGCCGGTGTCAACGCTTTTCTCTCCGGCGTCCGCCCCTGCGTTATCGCAATGATTCTCGCTACGGCAATCGGTATGGCCATATCAACATTGCTTGGTTTTACGGATATTTATTCGGCGCTTGCTCCGGATCCTAAATCCATTTTGGTCTTTGCCATTCTGTGGCTGACACATTTCGGATATAAAAGAATCAAAAAAACTGCACCGTCGTCGATTATAATGATACTCTTTTCTGCCGCACTCGGCATACTGCTTTGGGGAGTATAAAATGCATCCTATGCCAATTTGCCGTCCGGGAATCGGGCGGCTTTGCTAATTGTTTGGGGATGCACTGTTCGTCACCTGTCTGAACGATTATCTGGAGTAAAACTCAGAGATAAACGTCGCGGAAACCTTTGAGGTTTATGCAGAAAATGAATTTAAGTATGGAACATACAACGAAGAACAAAACTCACGTTTAGCATCAGGACATAATCTAAAGCCTGTTACAACCAATTTCACAGGACGCAAACCAGATGAAATATATGCGGATTTTGTTTTTATAGATGCTGGTAAATATCTCATCAAATGTAAGAACAATTGTGTACCTGAAGAACGTATTTTTCTAAAAACATGGGTGCGAAAGGAAGTATTTTGGAAATCCGTTGGTTGTACAAAGCAATTACATACATGCAAACAGAAGAATTCTCTGAATACTCATAATTTAGAAATAGAATTGAGGCAATTTCATCTCTTCTCCGCCAAAGGTATCATGTGAATAGGAAAGATATTAGATTATACCAATAGCTTAGATTCGTATGCTTCAAATAAGAAAACAGCATAAAATCAATGAACCACAGTTTCAAAATATCAATAAATTATAGGCTCAAAAATT